>JBOFDJ010000099.1:0-2697 GCA_051646885.1 Rhodoglobus sp. | reverse complement strand
GAGATCGCCTCTGTGGGGTGGACCCAGAAACAGATCGAGGAGGGCATCGCCCAGGGCGAGATCTATAAACTTCCGTTGGCCTCGAATCCGCGGGCCAAGATGATGGGCATTACCGATGGTTTCGTGAAGCTGTTCGCCCGCACCGGCTCGGGCACGGTGATTGGGGGCATCATCGTGGCCCCGCATGCTTCAGAGCTCATCATGTCGGTGGCGCTCGCGGTCGAGCATCGCCTCACCGTTGACCAGCTGGCCCGGGCGTTCTCGGTATACCCATCGTTGACCGGGAGCATTACGGATGCCGCCCGCGCCATGCACATCGTCAACTAAGCGCCGCGCGTTGCGGTTGACGTCGGCGGGCGTCGGTCACCCATCGGCGCGGGGCTCCTCCTGACGCGACTGGCTGCCGGGTACCCAGGCATCCTGCGAGAGGCCCACCGGCTCGGCCTTAACTCGCGCCCGCAGACCGAGGAGGAGGTCTTCGCGATCTTGGTCGACCAGATCGGGCCGGAGTCCACGGCCGTCGTCCGCGCTGTTGTCACGGCCGATCCGGAACCTCAGAGCGATTCTGACTCGGCCGACTGAATCGCCTCTGCCCGTTCCTGCATCACCGCGTCGATGGCGATGCAGGTCGACTCGTCGGAGTCCGGCCACAGGTGGGCGTAGGTGTCGAGCGTGGTCTTCGCCGAGGCATGATGCAGCCGGGCCTGGGCAACCTTCACGTCGGCCCCGCTGGCGATGAGCATGCTGGCGAGATAGTGCCGTAGGTCGTGGAAGCGGAAGTCGACCTGTCGATTCGCTACGACCACCTGCTGATCGAGCTCGCCGTCATCACCGGCGACGTTGGCCCGGCGTGCTCCCCGATGACGGGGAGCCGCGCAGACCTTCTCGACCGCGTAGTCGGTTTTGTGGTGAGGGTCGAGCGGGCTGTAGAGAGCGGGCAGGCGCGATGCGAGAGGCACTCTAGACTTGTGGAGTGAACAGCTCTATGACCTCAGTGCCGCCTCATATTCTTCGTCAACTCATGCCGACGGAGGTCGGTGTGTTCACTCAGTTGAGGGCTCAAGGTGAGACCGAACAGGAAGCCTTAGGTGCCATTGTTGCGACCCGCGATGCCACCACAGCCCGAGATGCTGCCGCCACCTACGCTGCCGGGGCTCCGATGCTGCATCCGGCCACCGGGGCGCTGCCCTACGGATTGGGCTTTCTCGGCTGTATTCCGATTATTGGTCTTCTGGTCGCCGGAATAGTTATGGTAGCGGTGTATCCCAGCCAACGTCGCCGCGGTGGCGTAGCAGTCTTCAATGCTCGGTGCGCTGCAAACTGGGGTCTAACCGTGCTTGCGGGGATCGTGCTGGCTATAGTTCTTTCGGTAATCGGGGCATTCATGGCCCTGGTTTTTTCTAGTACTGAGACGATTATTCCTACTGCGCCTATACCGGTTCTCTTCATCCTCTTTAGTCGGCTTCTTATTATCGCGCTTTTTGTGACTCACATCGTGGTCCTGATTATGGGCTTGGTGAAATGCAGCCGCGGGGAGTTCTTCAACAACCGTCTTGCGATTCCCTTCATACGGTGACTCATCAGGGCGCGATCATCCCTGACCAGCGCAGCCATCCCGGAGCGCGCGGTCAGTCTGCGATGGTCAGCAGCAACTGACCGGATGCCACGGTGGTGCCGACCACCGCGCTGATCTCGCCGACCACTCCGTCTTTATGGGCCACCAGCGGTTGTTCCATTTTCATAGCCTCAAGCACGAGGATCAGATCTCCCGCGACCACCCTGTCGCCCTCGGCAACAGCGAGCTTGACCACGGTCGCCTGCATGGGAGCCTTAACCGAGTCGCCGGTGACCGTGCTCACCGAGCTTGCGGCGCGTCGTCGGGGAGCCGCCGCGAGCGTCTCCTTGCTTCCACCGGTGGGGCCAAGTTTGGTGGGTAACGATACCTCAACACGTTTGCCGTCGACTTCGACGACCACACTGTGGCGGGCGGCGGGAGCAGCGCTATCGGGTAGCGAGCCGCTCCACGGCTCAATGGTGTTCACGAAATCGGTTTCGATCCAGCGTGTGTAGACCGAAAACGGTGCGGAGGTGAATGCCGGGTCGCGTACGATGGCGCGGTGAAAGGGCAGCACGGTGGGCAGCCCTGCCACCTCGAATTCGTCGAGTGCGCGTCGTGAGCGTTCGAGGGCATCCTCACGCGATGAGCCGGTGACGATCAGTTTGGCCAGCAGAGAGTCGAATGCGCCGCTGATCACATCGCCCGTGGTGACACCGCTATCGACTCGCACCCCCGGCCCTCCTGGGACCCTCAGCACGGTAACCGGGCCCGGCAATGGCATGAAGCCACGCCCGGGATCTTCGCCGTTGATGCGAAACTCGAAAGAGTGGCCGACCGGCACGGGGTCGTCGTAGCCGATGAGCTCGCCCTCAGCGATGCGAAACTGCTCGCGAACGAGGTCGATTCCGGCGACCTCCTCAGAAACGGGATGCTCAACCTGAAGCCGTGTGTTGACCTCAAGAAACGAGATGGTTCCATCGCGGGCGATCAGAAACTCGCAGGTTCCAGCACCGAGGTAGCCGACCTCGCGCAGGATCGCCTTCGAGGCGGAGTAGAGCAAAGAGTTTTGTTCCTCGGTGAGGAAGGGCGCAGGGGCCTCTTCCACAAGCTTTTGGTGCCGCCGTTGCAGCGAGCAGTCT
>JBOFDJ010000098.1:0-8455 GCA_051646885.1 Rhodoglobus sp. | reverse complement strand
CATCAACCCCCACCCCAGGAATACCCGAAACATCAATCAACCGCGACACCAATCACACCACACCCTCAGTTACCTAAGAAAAACGCGAAACAACGTAAACCAGTACATAATTCTACCCCCCCAAACGGGACACACCAGTCGCCAGCCTGCCGCGCGACCGTAGGCGAACAGTGAGTCGTTGACGTGCGACCAGGGACGGGTCGGTTTCCTTGGCACGAGCTCGTCAGCGCGCTTAGACTTTTGAGCGCCAGTCGTCTTCATCTGCGGTAGGAACCGGCACGGTCAGCGTTCCCGTTGGTGGGTCGATCATGGTGGCCTCATCGCGACGGTAGCGCAGCACGGTGTCGATGTAGCTCGACACCGCCTCAGCGAGAGGGATGTCTCGGTTCTGATTTTGTGACAGATACCAGCGGTGGTCGAGCAACTGATGAAAAATCTCGGCAGGCTCCAGCTTGCCCCTGAGTTCTTTGGGTATAGCGCTGATAACCGGCTCAAACACTCGGGCAGCCCACTCGTGGGCAACGATTTCTTCGTCTGTATCTTGTTTTTCGAAGGTGGCGCTATAGGCATCAAGGTCGTTCAGTAACCGGCGTGCCTGATTCTCTTGGGCATCGAGCCCGGTCAGCCGCAGTAGTCGGCGTGAATGGTGCCCGGCGTCTACCACTTTGGGCTGAATGCGTACTTGGGTTCCGGTTTCATCAGTTTTGATAGCAAGTTCCTCAATATCAAAACCCAGATCGTTGAGTCTTTCGACGCGCTGATTGATGCGCCAGCGCTCGGATTGATCAAACTCTTCCGAGGCGGTGAGTTCTTTCCACAGTGTGCGATAGCGAGCCACGATACCGTTGCTAATCTCCACCGGATCAATATTTTCTTCGAGCCGCCCCCCAGACTGTAGGTCGAGCAGCTCACCTGCAATATTAACTCTCGCGATCTCGAGATCGTTTTCGCGTTGCCCGTTGGAGAGACCGCTGTAGAGTTTTCCGGTCTCCGCATCGACCAGGTAGGCGGCGAAGGCACCAGCATCCCGTCGAAAAAGGGTGTTAGAGAGCGAAACGTCGCCCCAAAAGAACCCGATGATATGTAACCTCACCAGCAGCACCGCCAGTGCATCGACCAACCGGGTCGCTGTTTCGGGTCGTAGGCTCTGCGAGTACAGCGCTCGGTAGGGCAGAGAGAAGCGTAGGTGGCGGGTGACCAATACAGATTCGAGTGGTTCACCTGAATCAGTGGTGCGGTGAGTAATCACCGCAACGGGGTCGACGCAGGGAATATCGAGCCGCTGCAGGGTGCGTAGCATCTCATATTCCTTTCGAGCCAGCTCGGCCGAGGTCTCCTTAATCGCCACCACATAGCCGCTGAGGTTCACGAATCGCACAAGGTGGCGCGAAATACCCTTGGGGAGGGTGGCAATCGTGTCTTCGGGCCATATCTCTAGAGGAAGTGACCAGGGCAGGTCGAGTAGACCGGGGTCGACGGTAGCTGAGGTGATGTTTAGGGATCCGCTCATAGTGTCCTCTAGATCAATGCAACCGTCTTAACACGAGCGGGCCTGCCAGGGTCTCATCGAAGGATCACTCCCTGAGACCCTGGCAGGCCATTGCCGCGTACTTATTGTGGTGTCTTCAGCGTCACTAGCCGATGGTCACAGCCTTGCTGAGGCGTCGACCTGATTGGGTTTCGAAGACGTGAATGTGGTTGGGCTCCGGGGTGATGAATACTGTCTCTCCGGCGTGAGGATGATTGCGACCGTCAACACGCGCAACGATGTCGACCCTGTTTCCATTGACTTCGGTGTGGCCGTAGAGGTAACCATCGGCACCGAGCTCTTCAACGAGGTCGACCTGGACAGCCAGGCCCTCACCAACGGTCGATACCTTGACATCTTCAGGGCGGATACCGATTGTCGCCGTGGTGGCAAAAGTATTACCGAACGTCTCCCGCTCGACCGGCGCGATAGCAGTGCCAAATTTCAGGCCGCCTTCGACAATATCGGCGTTGAACAGGTTCATGGCGGGGCTACCGATAAAGCCGGCGACGAACACATTCACCGGTGCTTCGTAGAGCTCACGAGGCGTTCCCGCTTGCTGCAACACGCCGTCTTTGAGCACGGCGATACGATCACCCATCGTGAGTGCTTCTGTCTGGTCATGTGTCACGTAGACGGTGGTGACCCCAAGGCGACGCTGGAGTGAGGCGATCTGGGTACGGGTCTGCACACGCAGCTTGGCATCAAGGTTCGACAGCGGCTCGTCCATGAGAAACACCTGTGGCTGGCGCACAATTGCTCGGCCCATCGCCACGCGCTGCCGCTGACCACCAGAGAGTGCTTTCGGTTTGCGGCTGAGGTAAGGCTCAAGGTCGAGAAGTCTGGCCGCCTCAAGAACGCGCTTAGCGCGCTCATCTTTATTGATTCCGGCGATTTTGAGCGCAAAGCCCATGTTCTCTGCCACCGTCATATGCGGATAGAGAGCGTAGTTCTGGAAAACCATCGCTATATCACGATCTTTTGGAGGCATATCGGTGACATTGCGGTCACCGATCAGAATGTTGCCGTCGTTGACCTCTTCGAGGCCGGCGAGCATGCGCAGGCTCGTTGATTTACCGCAACCGGAGGGCCCGACGAGGACCAGAAATTCGCCATCGGCGACCGAGAGATCGAGGGCGGCGACTGCTGCCTTCGTTGAGTTGGGGTAGAGGCGGGTTGCTCTATCGAAAGTGACTGATGCCATGAGGGTCATGCTCCTTCACCGGCAGGTACGTGCCGGACGATCCTTCGTGAACGGATGATGGCGCGTGCCATCAACGACTATCATCTCATCTGTGGGGGCAACTCGTGCACCGCAGTGCATTGTGAGCGAATTTTCTCGCGATGCCTCATAGAATTTTGTTAAGCTGCATCTTCTAGATTGTGGCACGTCACTTCACTGAATCTGAATGAGGATCGATTGAGCAACGGCAACCTTGGCGAGGGTCGACTTTCGAAAAACCAGAAGCGCGAAGCCGCTCGAGAGAAAGCGCGGATTCTTCGTGAAGAGCACAAGAAGAAAGAACGTCGCACAAAATTCTTGCTCCAGGGCGGTGTTGTTCTTGCTGTGCTCCTCGTAGCGGCCATCATTGCTTCCGCGATCTTCCTCAGGCCCAATGCCTCAGGGGTCGGCCCGAAGAATATGGCCAGCGACGGCATCCAACTCACCAAGGGTGCTGTGGCCACGACGACTCCGGCGTTGAAGTCTGATCAGGATCCGGTTCCGTTTAAGCGCGACAAGAAATCTGGAATCGTTGATATTCGGATGTACGTTGACTACATGTGCCCTGGCTGTGGTGCATTTGAGCAGCAGAACGGCGAGTACATTACAAGCCTCATGGAGAACGGCGAGACAACCGTGGAGATTCATCCGGTCGCCTTTCTTGATCGCTACGCGCAGGGAACACGATATTCAACGCGGGCTACGAATGCAGTGGCCTGTGTTGCTAATTACTCTCCCGATAGCGTTTATGACTTTCACAACCTGCTCTTCGCGAATCAACCCCAAGAGAATTCTCCAGGCTTGAGTGACGATGAGCTCATCAGCTACACCAAGCAAGCCAAGGTCACGAAAGCCAAAAAAATAGCGACGTGCATCAAAGAGCGCGAATTCGAATCGTGGGTCAAGGCTTCGACTGCGCGCGCCTCTGATGGACCGATTCCCGATTCGGATCTGGAGAAAGTCACGGGAACCCCCACTGTTCTCGTGAACGGTGCTCAGTATGATCCGAGCCTGGGATCATTCCAGTCCTTTGTCGTGCAAGCTGCTGGTGTTGACTTCAATGAGAACACCACCCCCACTCCGACACCTTCTCCCTAGCGTCTATATCCTGTGACTGTCGTCATCTATGGTCGGCTTCTTCACAGTGTCTGGGTACTTGTGCGGCTCGTTCCCGCTAGGGCGAAAGTAAGCGGTTTCGACAGGCCATAAGGATTCGACTCGGCTATGATCGTGGCATGGAATTACTGATCGTTATTGGCGTCGTTATTGTTCTCGGCGCAATCGTGGGCATCTACCTGTGGTCTACTTACAACTCTCTTGTGACGCTGAATGTGCGTGTTGATGAGGCCTGGAGCGACATCACCGTGCAACTCAAACGTCGTGCTGATCTTCTCCCGAACCTCATTGAGGCTGTTAAAGGCTACGCGGCGCACGAGAAAGGTGTCTTCGAGGCGGTAACCAAGGCGCGCGCCGAGAGCCTCAGCGCTCAAGGTCCGGTCGATGCTGCCGCTGCTGAGAATCATATGCAGAGTGCCCTAAAGAGCATTTTTGCCGTTGCTGAAGCGTACCCCCAGCTTCAGGCCAGCCAGAATTTTCTCCAGCTTCAGGGAGAGTTGGTCGATACGGAAGACAAGATCCAGGCTTCTCGCCGGTTCTACAATGGTGGCGTTCGTGAACTGAACACCAAGATCAAGGTGTTCCCCAACACCCTGTTTGTGCGCAAATTAGGTTTCACCGAACGCGAGTTCTTCGAGGTCACCGACGCCGCGGCCATTGCCGAGCCGCCGCGTGTGCAGTTCTGATACAGCCCCGCTGACTCAGCTTGTGGCGACCTCACGCTTAGGGATCAGCTAGATGTATCGTGCGATAGCGAAAAATAAACGCAACACGGTTTTTATTATTCTGCTCTTTATCCTGATCATCACCGCACTCAGTTTCATCGCCGGTGTTGTCTATCAGGATCTCTCGATTGTGGTCATCACCCTGGTCGTGTCCACCATCTACGCCGTGATCCAGTACTTCGCCGCCAGCAGCCAGGCACTCTCGCTGAGTGGGGCGCGGCAGATTCAAAAAGCTGACAACCCCCGTCTTTATCGCATCGTTGAAAACTTGGCCATCACCACCGGTATGCCCATGCCTAAGGTCTACATCGTGGACGATCCAGCTCCCAATGCTTTCGCCACTGGTCGTGACCCGCACCATGCTGTGGTTGCCGCGACAACGGGGATCCTGGAGCTTCTTGACGATGACGAGCTTGAGGGCGTTATGGCCCACGAGATGGGTCATGTCCAGAACTACGACATCAGGGTGTCAATGATTGTCTTCGGGCTCGTAGTCGCGGTCGGCTTCATCTCCGACCTGTTTTTGCGGTTTGCATTTTTTGGTGGGCGAAATAACAACAACAGTGGTGGAAACCCTGTTGTGCTCATTTTCGGGCTGGCTGCCATGATTATCGCTCCGCTCGTCGCCGCTGGCGTGCAGTCCGCGATCTCACGGCAGCGCGAATATCTGGCGGATGCTACAGGGGCGCTGACCACGCGTCATCCGGATGCCCTCGCCAGTGCCCTGCAGAAGCTTGCTGATTACAGTCGACCAATGATGAAGCAGAACTCGACGATGGCGCATATGTGGATCTCTGATCCAACCAGGCCAGGCATCATGGATCGGATGTTTAGCACCCATCCACCGCTTGCTGATCGTATTGCTCGTCTCCGTAAGCTTGGTGGCGGGTTCTAGGATTCTGGTGGTGCCAGGAACCTGGTGGTGCCGAGCGTGGCATCGTGTGCCGAGCGGCACGGTGTCAGCTCAAGGTGTTGTTAAGGCTGCGCTCAGTTCTGGACTGAGATCACCTCGGCCCATCACCTTGATGCCTTCCATGCCCTGCCAGGTGGCCGTGTCACGAAGCAGCGCCGTAACCCGTTCGAGATCGATGAATGCTCCAGGTTGACGCCATGCAGACTGCACGAGCAGAGTGCGGCTCTGACGGTCGGTTTTGAGATCGATGCGGCCCACAATGGCCTCATCGATCAGGAGGGGCAGGCTGTAATAGCCGAAGATGCGCTGTGATGCTGGGGTGTAAATCTCAATCCGGTAGTGAAAGTCAAACATGCGCAGTGCCCGAGCCCGTTCCCACACGACGGGATCAAAAGGCGAGAGCAGTGCGGCATGCTCGATGCGGCGGGGGATGCGGGCATCCCGATGCAGGAATGCCGCGATGCCCCACGCGCCATCGCGGCTCGGTGAGGGGCCGCCGGAACTCTTTGTACTAGTGCGGGTATGTGCGGTGCCGGAGCCTGCGGTGCGGGGAGTGCCGACAGTGACGGGAACCAGATCGCCGGAGTCGACGAGTTCGTTGATGGCTACTCGCGTGGTGGCCTGCGGGAGTCGCCAGTAGTCGGCGATATCGCGCACCGTTCCGATGCCCAGCGCCTGTGCTCCACGCCGGACCAGTTCACGAACGGCATCGTGCTTCGGTATGGTGCGATTGATAATCTCGGCGGGTAACCGCTGTTCTGCGAGAGCGTATACCCGCTCGAATCTTACGCGCCCGGCAGTAACGACCTCGCCGAACATGAACAGGCACTCCAGCCCGGTTTTCACATCGGACCATCCCCACCACGGCCCCGTGCGCACGTTGGATTCGTGCTCGACGCTCCTGGCAGTCAGCGGGCCTGCCGTGGCCAGCTCGGAACGCAAAAAGTTGAGCATGGGGGCGTGAGCTTCGGCCCAGCGGCCCCAGTGTGAGGTGGGCTGGCGCCGCGCATCCATCGCCCAGCGCCAGAGGGGCCAAGATTCGACGGGGATAATCGCCGCCTGATGCGCCCAGGCCTCGGTGTAACCGGATCGTCGGCTAAAGGTGAGTTGGTCGAGCAAAGACTTGTCGTACGGCCCCAGCCTGGCGAACACCGGAAGGTAGTGGCTGCGTTCGAACACGTTTACTGAGTCGAGTTGCAGCACACCCAGTCGCCGGATGACCTGATTGAGTTGGCGGGTGCCGACCTGAGCGTGGGGCCTCCCGAAACCCTGCGCCGCCAGTGCGATACGCCGTGCTTGCGCTGCGGAAACACTCTCGGTCACGCTGTTGAGACTAGCGGTCACCTCCGACATCCCTCGTAGGAAGGCGGCAGGCAGGGGCGGGCGGCGAAAGGGCGGGCTGTGCGTGGCATCCGGTTCTTCTCCGTCTGCTCCTGCCTAGAATGGCGTTATGACATTCGGCCGTAAGAAGCCCGCTGCATCTCTTCCTGCTGTCTCTGACCCCGCTAGGGTCGACATTCCCCGTGGCCTGAGCATCGCTGCGGCATATTCCTGGCGGATATTGTTGGTTGTCGGTCTGGTCGCGGTGATTATTTTTCTGGTCATACAGTTCAAAGAGATCGTGATCCCCTTCATGGTCGCGCTTCTACTCGCTGCTCTCTTGGTGCCTTTGGTGCAATGGATGATGCGGCATCGGTGGCCAAAACCTCTCGCCGTGGCGGTCGCTATGCTGGGCATGATTGCTATTATTACGAGCCTCATCGTGCTGATCGTGTCACAGGTTCGCAGTGGATACCCCGATCTCGAGAAGCGATCAGTGGCAGCATACGGAGACTTCACCGAGTTTCTCGCAGAGTCGCCGTTGGCTGTTGACGATCAACAACTCACTCAGCTCATCGACCAGGCGATTGCCGCGGCCCAGAGAGATAGTCAGGTGCTGCTGACTGGGGCTCTGTCCGTGGGATCCACAGCGGGACATGTGTTGGCCGGCTTATTGTTAACCCTGTTCGCTACCCTGTTTATTCTGATCGATGGGGCAAGGATTTGGGCGTGGTGTGTTCGACTTTTTCCGCGTGCAGCCCGCGCCACTGTCTACGGATCAGGTCACGCAGGCTGGGCTACTCTCACCACTTTCGTCAAAGTGCAGATCTTTGTCGCGGCTGTCGACGCGATCGGAATCGGAGTGGGTGCCTGGATCCTTGGGCTGGTTTTCGGCGGATTTCCGCTCGTCATTCCCATCGCGATTGCGGTGTTTCTGGGCTCATTCATTCCCGTCGTGGGCGCTGTCATTACCGGCGCTATCGCGGTGTTCATCGCTCTGGTGTACCTGGGACCGGTCCCGGCCCTGATCATGGTCGCTATCGTGCTGCTTGTCCAGCAGATCGAGGGTCATATTCTTCAGCCGCTGGTGATGGGCTCTGCGGTGAAGGTGCATCCTCTTGCGGTGGTCTTTGCCGTGGCCGCCGGATCCTTCCTGGCGGGTATCCCCGGTGCCCTCTTTGCTGTTCCGATTATTGCAGTGCTCAATGTCATGATGAAATATATTGCGAATGGCGAGGGGAAGACCATCTCACGCCCCGAATTTTAAGGACACTGCTTCCTCGTGGCAAAGACCCTCATTGGCCCCACCCTGGTGCAATTCCAGGAGGTTAGGGCGCGCCTGGTCGGCGTGGCCGAACTTACTCCGATGGAAAGTTCGCGTTACCTGGCCGAGATTCTCGGCTCTCCGGTATTTCTGAAGTGCGAGAATTTGCAGCGCACCGGTTCGTATAAAATTCGGGGTGCATACAATCGGATCTCTCTGCTGAGTGATGAAGAGAAAGCTCGTGGTGTGGTAACCGCCTCGGCTGGCAATCACGCTCAGGGCGTTGCTTTTGCCGCCCGCGAGCTGGGAATTAAGGCCACGATCTTCATGCCTTTGGGCGTTGCACTGCCCAAACTGCAGGCCACCA
>JBOFDJ010000097.1:0-3277 GCA_051646885.1 Rhodoglobus sp. | reverse complement strand
GGATCAGAACCTCAGGTTTGGACACACTCCGACACTGGCCGGAATCCGTTCACAATGTCCCGAGACACCACCTCACCCACAGGAAGATCGTTCACAATGTCCCGAGACACCCGTTCACAAGGTCCTGAAACCAGACACCCCATTCTCCGCCAGTACACTCACACCCCGTCCCAGCATCCCTCACGCCAACCCGTCACGCGAGGTCTCCACTTCTGCTGCTTTGCCTCGACCTGAAGTAGCAGAAGTGGAGACCTCGGCCAAGAGGAGCCTGGAAAAATGAGAAAGTCTAGGATCCGAAATGAGAAAGTTTAGAATCTTGGCATCCTGATGGGACCTAATGCGTAGACTGTTGTTTATACTGGTTGTGACTGTGGGGCGGTAACTTCGCACACCGCTAGAGCCTAGGGAGATACTGTGATCCAGGTTATCGGCGCAGATCCGAGGGTTGAATTCTCTTCCGAGCGCGCCGGGCGCTGTCCGTCACGGGGGGCAACCTGGCTACCACCGCGAACAGACGCATTCCACAAGTGAAAACTATTCACCTCAGGCCACATTCGCATGTGCTCAGCCACGGCCTGACCGCCTGTATCGCCTTCATGGTTCCGGTATTTCTCGTTCTCTACTTTCTCACCGTTCCGCGGGGCCCCTGGCTGGCTGTTCTGGTCGCACAACTTATTGTTACGGCCATGATCGGCTTCGCAACATCCCGATATTTCGGAGTAGGAATTTGGGTAGACGAGAACGGCATCGCCGAGCGGGGATTTTTTCGCGCTAAACGACACTACCCCCTGGCTGAGATCGGCTCAGTGGTGACCGCAACCACTTTTGAATCTGCACAGCTTTCGAGCCAGCCGCAACTTTTCGTCTGTGATCATGAAGGCAGACAATTAGTGCGGATGCGCGGCCAGTTTTGGTCACGTGCCTCCATGGAAAAAGTGGCGAACGCTCTCGATGTCCCGCATATCCCTGTGGATGAAACGCTGTCAACGAAAGAGATCCACCAGGATTTTCCTGATCTTGGTTATTGGTTTGAACGCCACCCAGTCAAGGCCGCCCTACTTTTTGCGCTCTCTATCGGCCTGGCCGGGGTGGTTATTTTTTTGGCATTCCGCCTCACTGGAATCCCCTTTGGTGACTGATCTCGGCGACGGACACCGCATTCAGCGGCGTTTCAAGGTAGCGAAGATGCCACGCAGAACCTCGCGCACCACGGTCTGGCCGGTGCGTGAGCCAAAGATATCCCCAATGGGGTTGTTGTGCGCCCGGGTGCTGGTCCGGCTACTGGTCCGAGGTTCGGCCCGAGACTGTGCTCTAGCCATATCGCGAACGGCCTTATCGTATTCGGCCTGCGCTGCGGCAGCATCTTTCGCTTGGGCGGCGACGGCCTTCTGGGCATCGAGCTGCGCATCGGCGGCGGCGGCAGCATTCATCTTCACCGCAAGTATCTCGCGGGCCGACTCACGGTCAACCGCGGTGCCATACTGCGCCAGCAGGGGGCTCGCAGCAACGGTGGCCTGCATCTCGGAGGTCGGGGTGGGTGACATGGAACCCTGTGGTGCCCGCAGACGCGTCCAGGCTACAGGCGATGGTGCACCCTTCTCGTTCATCACGGTGATAATCGCCTCGCCGGTGGCCAGCCCGGTGAGCACCTCTTTCAGGTCGTAGCCGGAGGTCGGGTAGGTCGAGACGGTCGACTTGAGTGCTTTAGCGTCATCCGGAGTGTGGGCACGCAGCTGGTGCTGCACACGCGAGCCGATCTGGGCCAGCACCTCACTGGGCACATCTTTCGGTGTCTGGGTAACGAAGAAAATTCCGACCCCCTTGGAACGAATGAGCCTCACCGTTTGCGTAACAGAAGCAATGAAATCTTCTGAGGCCCCGGTGAACAACAGGTGCGCTTCGTCGAAGAAGAACACCAGCTTGGGCTTATCGATATCGCCAACCTCGGGGAGATCATTGAACAGATCAGCAAGCAACCACATGAGGAAGGTCGAAAAGACGGCGGGTTTGTCTTGCACGCCGGGAATCTCCAGGAGGCTGACGATGCCTTTTCCGCTCGCATCGGTGCGCAAGAAAAGCGAGGTATCGATCTCGGGCTCTCCGAAGAACACGTCTGCTCCCTGGTCAGCGAAGCCAATAAGCTCACGCAAGATTACCCCCGCCGTGGCGCTGGAAAGCCCACCGAGATTTTTCAGCTCGGGCTTGCCCTCCTCACTGGTGAGCCATTGCAGTACGGCACGCAAATCGCTGAGGTCTACCAGTGGGAGGCCTGCGCTATCTGCATAGTGGAAGACCAAACCCAAGCTCGACTCCTGAGTGTCGTTGAGGCCGAGTACCTTCGAGAGCAGTAGCGGCCCAAAACTCGACACGGTAGCCCGGATCGGGATCCCCGTCCCCAGCCCCCCAAGGGTGTAGTACTCCGTGGGACTGGCCGCCGCCGCCCACTGCTGACCGATGGACTCGGTGCGCTCACGAAGTTTCGGGTTCTCGGTCCCCGCCGAGGCGATGCCCGAGAGATCACCCTTGATATCGGCAGCAAACACCGGAACACCGGCAGCAGAAAGCTGCTCGGCGAGAACCTGGAGAGTCTTTGTTTTACCCGTACCCGTGGCCCCCGCCACAAGACCATGACGATTAATCATAGAAATCGGGATGCGAATGGGCACATCGGCACACGGCTCGCCGTTGACGAGGGCACCCATCTCCAGCGCGGGAGCATCGAAGGCGTAGCCTGCGCGAATGGTGTCAACTTCAGCGCTACTCAGCGGGGTGGAACCGCTCAGAACCCCACCGGGACCTGAAGCCTCAGAACCAGCAAGAGGGGCAGAGTCAGCCGCCGGGACAGTGCGGCTCGTTGGGGCACCGCCGGTCTTGCCCTCGGTCTGCGCCTCGGCCTCGGGCGCTACCGGAGATGCTGCCTGATCGGGACTGTTCTCGCCGGAAGGCGACGCATCGCCGGGAGTTGCCGCCCGCTGCTGCGCGGCGAGGGCGGCCTCCGCCTCGGCGAGGGCTTGTCGTGCTGCTTCGACTTGGGCTGCGGCATCCGTCATGCAATTAGCCTAATCTGTGGAGGCGATCCGCGTCACGACGACCCCGGGAGTTGATGATACGACGAACGAGAGTCACAAGAATAGCCATTGCGGCGAGAGCGACTGGCACGAGGAGGTGTGGCCCGGCGAGAACGGCGAGGCCAGCGACCAACACCACAGAAATAGTCGCCATCCACCACCCGGCACTGCCCCGATCCAGCAAACGCACGGCGGCAACCATACCAACC
>JBOFDJ010000096.1:0-12956 GCA_051646885.1 Rhodoglobus sp. | reverse complement strand
ATGCGTTCGATCCCTCAGTCCCTTACGTGTTCGTCTCACAAGACGCTCCGACCGGACTCAACCGCGCGATCGCCGATATCAACGGGAACGTCAGCTTCGCCCCCGAGGGTCCGGTGTCTGGCATCACCTACAACGCCATCGGCTACGACACTGTGACGAATTACCTTTATGGTGTGGTCTTCACCGGCTCGGGCGCTACCCCGACCAACTCGATCATCCGCATTGGTCAGAATGGTGTTATCACTCGTGTTGGCACCTCGACCTTGAGCTCGGGCTCGTGGGTGTGGGGTGCGGTCCACAATGGCTTTCTCTACGCCGGCAGTGCGTTCAACTCGAACTTCGCCAAAATCGATCTCACGACTGGAACCCCGACTTATCAGAGCTTGCCCTCTAACCCCTTTACCGTGGACTTAGCCTTCAAAGACGGATACTTCTGGTCGTTTAAGGGCGACAGGATTGTGCGAGTTGACCTTCTCGCCCCGACTCCTACGCACACGTCATTCCCGATGCCCACCCCGGCGGGGACTTTCGGTGCAGCGTGGAGTTTGGGCAATGGCAACCTCGCTTTTTCGAATAACAGCAGTGGAGACATCTATCAGGTCACGATCACCAATGCTGCCTCAGCAACACCGACCATCACCCTGGTTTCGGTGACTCCGGGCCCAGACTCGGGCAATAACGACGGAGCCAGTTCGCCGGGAGTCCCGACTGACTTATCCATTGTCAAGACAGCGAACACTGCCACCTTTACTGCCGGAGATTCCCTGACCTACTCGGTAACCGTGACGAATGAGGGCCCCGGTGCATCAAGCGGTAGCGTGATCTCTGATGTGCTCCCCGCCTCGCTGAGTAATGTGCGCAATCTGACACCGGGATGCTCGGTTGCCAGCAACAAGATCACCTGCACAGTTGGCGCACTGGCGGTGGGTGCCTCGGCGACCGTCACCTACACGGCCACTACTGCCAGCACCACACCGCAGACTGTCGTGAACGCAGCCAAGGTTTTGGGAAACGAGTTAGATCCCACCCCGAATAACAGCTCCACCTCTTTTACTGCGTCAACGGAGGCCGGCATGGTGGCGTCTCCAGTATCGGGCGTGGGCGTGGTGAACTCACCGGTGGTGGCTTCTGTTCCTGTGGTGACTGGCGTGGTCAGTCCCCCGGTATTCTTTGCGTTGGCCACGCTCCCACCCGCTGCTGAGGGTACTGCCGTTATTGATCCAGACACCGGTGTGGTGACTTTTACCCCGGCCCCGGGTGTCAGTGGTCGCTCAGTATTCTCTTACGGTGCGAGCACGCCCGCCGCGACGGTGACGGCGACGGTGACGATTGATGTTGTTCCGGTGGTGGTGCCGTTGGTGGGGTCGACTTCGGTGGGGGTTCCGGTTGATGTTCCTCTTGCGCCTGGTGCGACGGGTACGGGTTTGGTGTTTGAGGTGGAGCAGCCGGTGGCGGCTGAGGGGTCGGTGGTTGTGACGGCGGCGGGTGTGGCGACGTTTACGCCGGCTCCTGGTTTTTCTGGGGTGACGACGTTTAGGTATCGGGTGACGGATGCGGATTCTTTGGTGAGTTCGTGGGCGACGGTGACGGTGACGGTGGTTCCTGATACGACGGATGTTGCTGCGTCGGGGACGTTGGATGCTGCGGGTGCGGCTGTGGTAGTGGCTCCGGCTCCGGTGGCGGCGGGTACTGGTCCGTTTACGTATGCGGTGACGCAGGGTCCGTCGCAGGGGTCTGCGGTGATTGATCCGGTGACGGGTGTGGTGACGTATACGGCGGCGACGGGTGTGTCGGGTGTGTTTACGGTGCGGTATACGGTGACGGATGCTGCGGGTGGTACCAGCATTGAGCATGTGGCGACGTTCACGGTGGCACCGTTTGCTAGTGGTGTTACTGCGACGACGCCGGTGGATACGCCGGTGGATTTGCCGGCTCCGACGGCGACGGGAACGGGTCCCTTTACGTGGGCGATTGTGACGCCACCGGCTCATGGCACGGCGACGATTGATCCGGCGACGGGTGTGGTGAGTTACACACCGGATCCGGGGTATTCGGGTAATGATGTGGTGCAGATTCAGGCTACTGATGCTGCGGGTGCGGCCAGTGGTGTTGTTGATGGCACGATTCGTGTGACGCCGGTGGTTGCTGATGTGGCGGACTCGACGGTGGCGTCTGCGACTCCACCGGGTGTGACTATTCCCTTGGATGGGACGGGAACGGGTCTGGTTTATCAGCTCACGTCTGCTGTGGATCCGGCTCGTGGTACTGCGGTGGTGTCGGGTGGTTCGGTGGTGATCACTCCGGCTCCTGGTGTCAGTGGCATCATTACGGTGGATTATGTTGCCGTGGATGCGGATGGCAACGCGAGTGGCACGGCGACGGTGACGTTGACGATTGCTCCTGTTGCTGTGGATGCGGCGGTGACTATTGCTAGTGGTGAGACGGGCACGGTGGCGGTGCCGGCTCCGTTGGGGACGGGTCCGATGACGTTCACTCTGACGTCTCCGGTGCCTGCGGGGTTGAGTGCTGCGTCGATTGATCCCGTCACGGGTTTGGTGACGGTGACCGGGGCTCCTGGCTTCAGCGGCGTCGTCACGTTGACGTATACCGTGACCGACGCCGACGGCATCACCAGCACACCGAAAACAATCACGGTCACGGTGACGCCCTCGGTGCCGCCACTGGCGCAAACCATTAGCGCTAGCGTTTCGGGACAGCCACCGAGCATTGCCTCCGCTGTTCCTGCGCCGCTGGGTTCGGGTCCATTCACCTTCGCCCTAGGCACGCCGCCGCCGGCGAGTGCTGGTGTGGCAGTTATTGATCCGGTGACCGGGGTCATCATCTTCACCGCGGCGGTGGGCTTCAGTGGGGTTGTTGATATTCCTTTGACGGCCACTGACGCTACGGGTGCTGTGATTCCCGGTGTTTTCCGGGTTACGGTCATTCCCGCGATCCCGATTGCAGCCGCGGGCGGAGCGCAGTCCGGCGACTTCGGGGCCACTCAACTGTTTACCCCTCCGGTTCCGGTGGGGGTAGGCCCGTTCACGTTCGAGTTGGCAACGCTTCCGGATCCCAGCAAGGGCCGCGCGAGTATTGATCCGCTCACCGGAGTGATTACGTTTATTCCTGCTGCGGGTTTCACTGGTGTGGTCGATCTGAGTTTCGTGGTCGTTGATAGCACTGGTCTGAGGAGTGCTCCCGCTGTGGTGACATTCACGGTTCGTCCTCCGGCGGGAGGTCTGGCGGCGACCGGTTTAGATACTGCCTCGGGGCTTATCGCTGGCGGGGGAGTGCTGATTATGGGCATCACGATGGTCTGGTTCGTCCGTCGCCGCAGCAGAGAATCCCACTAAAGTCCGCAAGTTCATCGCGTTTGCCCCAAAACTTGAGCAATAACGACTCAAGTTTTGGGGCGACAACTTGACAGGACTACTCCCAACACGCAAACTTGATGTCGAGCGACTCAAGTTGCCGCATCCAGATACGCAAGGAGTAAGAGCATATGGCTCGAGCAGTAGGAATCGACCTCGGAACCACGAACTCTGTGGTTGCCGTCCTCGAGGGTGGGGAGCCCACCGTTATCGCCAACGCAGAAGGTTTTCGCACGACCCCATCGGTGGTGGCGTTCACCAAAGACGGCGAGGTCTTAGTTGGCGAAACCGCGAAGCGCCAGGCCGTCACCAACGTTGATCGCACCATTGCTTCGGTCAAGCGTCACATCGGGACCGACTGGAAGGTCGAGATCGACAGCAAGAAATACACTCCCCAAGAGATTTCAGCTCGTATTCTGGCCAAGCTCAAGCGCGACGCCGAGCAGTACCTCGGTGAGCCCGTCACCGATGCGGTCATCACGGTTCCCGCGTACTTCAACGATGCTGAGCGCCAGGCGACGAAAGAGGCCGGAGAGATCTCGGGCCTCACCGTGCTGCGTATCATCAACGAGCCCACCGCCGCCGCCCTCGCTTATGGGCTTGATAAGGGTAAAGAAGATGAGCTCATCCTGGTCTTCGACCTCGGTGGTGGGACCTTCGACGTGTCCCTCCTCGAAGTCGGTAAAGATGATGACTTCTCGACCATTCAGGTCAAGGCAACCTCAGGCGATAACCGTCTCGGAGGTGACGACTGGGATCAGCGCGTGGTTGACTACCTCATCCAGCGCTTCAAAGACTCGACGGGTGTCGATGTTTCCACCGACAAAATCGCTAAGCAGCGTCTCAAAGAGGCCGCAGAGCAGGCCAAAAAAGAGCTGTCGAGCCAGACCAGCACCACGATTCAGCTGCCTTACCTTTCTCTTACCGAGAACGGCCCGGCCAATCTCGACGAGACGCTGACTCGCGCTAAGTTTGAAGAGCTCACCGCCGATCTGCTGGAGCGTGCTCGTAAACCGTTCAACGATGTCATCAAAGAAGCAGGCGTCAAGCTTGCGGATGTCGCTCATGTTGTTCTCGTCGGTGGTTCCACTCGCATGCCGGCTGTCGTCGAGCTCGTCAAGAAGCTGACCGGGGGCAAAGAGCCGAATAAGGGTGTTAACCCTGACGAGGTTGTCGCCGTGGGAGCCGCACTTCAGGCGGGTGTTCTCAAGGGTGAGCGCAAGGATGTTCTTCTCATCGATGTGACCCCCTTGAGCCTCGGTATCGAGACCAAGGGCGGAATGATGACGAAACTCATCGAGCGCAACACCGCCATCCCGACCAAGCGCAGCGAAACCTTCACCACTGCTGATGATAACCAGCCTTCGGTGGCCATTCAGGTGTTTCAGGGTGAGCGTGAGTTTACCCGTGACAATAAAAACCTGGGTACCTTCGAGCTGCAGGGTATCGCTCCGGCCCCCCGCGGTATTCCTCAGGTTGAGGTCACCTTCGACATCGATGCCAACGGCATCGTGCACGTCTCGGCCAAAGACAAGGGCACCGGCAAAGAGCAGTCGATGACCATCACCGGCGGCTCGTCGCTGTCGAAAGAAGACATCGAGCGCATGGTTCGCGAGGGCGAAGAGCATGCTGCCGAAGATAAGGCTCGTCGTGAAACGGCGGAGATCCGCAACACGGCCGAGCAGCTTGCCTACTCCACCGACAAACTCATTAAAGATAACGAGGACAAGCTCCCCGATGATGTCAAGAGTGAGGTCCAGGCGGATGTTGACGCCCTCAAAACCGCACTCGCTGGTGACGATGAGTCCGCAGTGAAAACTGCCTTCGAGAAGCTGGGCGAAAGCCAGCAGAAACTGGGCGAGGCCATCTACAGCGCAGCACAGGCTGAGCCGACTGAGGGTGAAAACCCTGAGGAGCCGGTGGCAGAGCAGACCAGCGACGAAGACATCGTCGATGCTGAGGTTATCGACGACGAGGAAGACCCCAAGCCGTCGAAGGGCCCGAGGTCGAAGAAGAAATAATGCCACACAAAAAGAACCCCTCCACAGAACCGGATCCCGCTGACGATCAGGGGCCCGAAATCCCTAAAGCTCGCAGCGGGCGCAGGGCCAGCTCCCCGGTTAGTGATTCTGATGCACCCGTCGAGGGGGAGGAGGCTTCGGCCTCCGCCCCCGAGGCGGCATCCGGTGGCACCATCAGTGATGCTGACCAGGCTTTGCTTGATCAGGCCAGCATCGACCTTGTGGCTGATATGCGCTCCGATATGCTGCGCGCCCAAGCTGAGCTGGTTAATTTTCGTTCGCGAGTAGAGCGGGATCGCGCGGCAAATCGCGATACCGTCATCGCGGAAGTCATCCGTGCACTGCTGCCAGCTCTCGATGACCTCGCCCTGGCTGAGGCTCATGGCGATCTGGTTGAGGGTGCTCCGATGGCGATTGTGGCCCAGAAGCTACGATCAGCTTTTGAGAAATACGGTCTCAGTGTGGTGGGCGCGAAAGGTGAAATCTTTGATCCTGCTCTGCACGAGGCGGTCGTTCAGCTTCCCGCACCGGGTGTCACGGTCAACACCATTGCCGAGGTGATCTCTGCGGGGTACATGCTGAGCGGTCGTCTGGTGCGACCAGCGAAGGTTGCCGTTTCCGTTCCCGAAGAATAGAAAGGGCGGCATTGCCATGGCGAGCCAGGATTGGTTCGATAAGGATTTCTATGCCGTTCTGGGTGTGCCCAAGACGGTCAGTGATGCCGAGTTAAAGAAAACGTATCGCTCGCTCGCGCGGCGGTACCACCCGGACTCCAACCCCGGGGATGCGAAGGCGGAGGCCAAGTTTAAAGAAATCAGTGAGGCCCATTCGGTGCTCTCTGATCGCGCCCTACGTCAGGAATACGATCAGATCCGTGCCATGGGTTCGGGCGCTCGCTTCTCGGCTGGAGGTCAGCAGGGCGGCGGCTTTGAGGATGTGTTCGGCGGTATATTCGGCCAGCAACAGCGGGCCGGTGGCCAATCGAATGCCTCTTTTGAAGACCTGCTCGGCGGCATGTTCGGTGGCGGCTTCGGTAACGGTGCCGGGGGTTTTCGTGGCTCCGGCGCTTCGACCAAGGGCCGTGATCTCAACGCTAGCACCACGCTCGATTTCATCACTGCCATTCGTGGCGAGACGATCAAGTTGCAGCCCGCTGGTGGTAAAGCTATCAATGTCAAGATTCCGGCCGGAGTCAGCGACGGACAAAAAATTCGCCTCAAAGGCAAGGGCGATCTGAGCCCGGATGGTGCCGCTGCGGGCGACCTCGTGCTCTCGATCTCGGTGCGTCAGCATCCCGTGTTTGAGCGCGATGGCCAAAACCTGCGTGTGGTGATCCCGGTCACCTTCGTGGAGGCCACCCTGGGTGCCACCATCGAGGTGCCGACCCTGGGCGGTGATCCCGTGAAGCTGCGAGTCGCGGCCGGCACTCCGAGCGGCAGGATCCTGCGTGTGAAGGAGCGGGGCGTGGCCTCCGCCAAAGGAACCGGAGACCTGCTTGCCGAGGTGCAGGTTGCTGTGCCTGGCCGACTCACCGAAGAGGCCCTAAAGCATCTTGAGGCCTTCGCCGCGGCAATGCCCACCGAGAACCTTCGCGACGAACTGATCGAGAAGGCCAAAGCTTCCTGATGGACGAGTTCTCGCCGCTGTTCGCGATTGCGATCGCGGCCGAACTCGCGGGCATGCACCCGCAGACCCTGCGGCAGTATGACCGATTGGGTTTGGTGAGCCCCACCCGCACGGCAGGCCAATCGCGGCGTTACTCGATGCGCGATGTGGCTCAGCTGCGCGAGATCGGTGCACTGAGCGCGCAAGGGCTCAACCTTGAGGGCATCAGGCGCATCCTAGAACTCGAAGATCAGGTTTCTGAGCTTGCCGCACGGGTGCGCCAACTGGAGCATGCCCTTGCCGATGAGCTTCTTGCCCGCCCCGGGCGGCGGGTGTTCGCGGCGGGCTCGGAGGGCGATGTGGTGTCGCTGCGGGCCGGCGAGCGCTCGAAACGGGCGAATCAGCTTGTGGTGTGGCGGGAGCCTGGTTCGTCCGCGGAGTAGCGCGCACGAGCGGTGCTCCAGATTCGGTGGTCGTACGCATCCGACTGGCGGCTGGGTCGTAGAGTTGGATTTGACAGGCCGCTCCCGGCCTGCTGTTGATTGGAGTGCCATGCGTCGCTGGATAACCCTTGGACTGCGTTTGCTCTTAGGTTTAGCTTTGGCAAGTAGCGGGCTGTTGAAGTTGATCCGACCGGAGTTCACGTTCGTTGAGGATCCCACCCTGACGGCGTTTATCGACAGCGGCTGGCTTTGGCAGCTGATTGGCGGAGCTGAAATTATTGGTGGGGTCGCCCTGGTGGTCGGTCGATTTGTTCCCTTGGGCTTGGCGGTACTGGCCCCGGTGACTACGGGCATCCTTGTGTTCAATCTCGTCACCGGCGGTCGGGGCTTGGTGGCTGGTCTGGTGATTGCGGCAGTTCACCTCTTCTTGGTCTGGCACTACCGGGAGGATTTTCGTTCGCTGTTGCGGGCGCGCTCTGTGCCCTGAAATCGCCTGCCCACAGAGAATCTGCGAGGAATAACATAAAAACTTTTGCTGACAGGGTGTGTGAGCGCTCTCTTGCGTTGAGCCCGAGCTGTGTGGGGCTTGATCCGATTCCGGCACTGATGAGGCAGCTCGATTTTTTCGACGGAAGAAGCGATGAATCGGTCTATGAGTCGTTGATGTTGTTTGGCGAGGTGGTCGTCTCGTCCGTCGCTGATGTGGTTGCTGTCGTGAAACCTCAGAGTGCCCACTACGAAGTGTGGGGTCTGGCAGGAATGCGGGCTCTTCATGACACCATCGTGGTGGCACGTCGGGCGGGTATCCCTGTGCTACTTGATGCCAAGCGGGGAGATATTGGTAGCACGGCGGCGTCATATGCTGAGGCGTATCTTCGTTCCGGGACGGGTATTAGGGGGAGTTTTGAGGTCGATGCGCTGACGGTTAATCCCTATCTCGGTCGGGAGACTGTGGAACCGTTTGCCCGCGAGGTATCTGATGGTGCTCACGGAATTTTCGTCTGCACTCGCACCTCGAATCCTGGCGCAACGGATATCCAGGAGGCCCAGGTGGAAGTCAACGGCGAACGTGTGTCAGTGAGTCAGGTTGTCGCGGGATGGCTGACGTCGTTCACGGCGGGACTTCCGGTATCCGCATTCGGTGAGTATGGTTACGGGCCCATGGGGGCGGTGATGGGTGCGACCTATCCCGAAGAGGCTCAGCGGCTACGAGACGAGTTGGCAGCGAGCATATTTCTTGTTCCCGGGATGGGGGCGCAGGGAGGCTCCGCTGCGGCGCTTCGCCCTTTCTTTGATCAGGCTGGCTTAGGTGCTGTCGTTTCCAGTTCGAGGGCGGTGACTTTCCAGGGCGTGAACTCGCGAAACAGATCCGAATACACCGCTAGTGTGCGAAACAACGCCGCCGAGTTTTCTTCTGCTGTTAGGGCCGCGAGCCTCAGTCGCTGACATGGATGAGTGACGCGCGCTGATGCTCATCCTTTGCCAGATGAGTCTCGTCGCAGATTGGAACAGTCCGTTCTGCTAGTGTCTAGATGATAATTTCCCGGACTGCCGTTCTCGGTGGTAATTTCTAGATTTTGAGGAATGTACAGTGCGTATCGACACAAATAATTGGGGGGGGAGCCAGAATTCGTTCTCACGGCGTCGGAGTCGGCGGCTCTGAAAGACGCCCTGGCCTCAACATCTGTTTCGCCTTATCGAAACTATGCAGCGTTCACCCATCAAGTCGCTGATGTGATCCGCAGCGGCGCGGTACCTCAGCGTTTCATTGAATTCATCGCTACGCTCGCCGGTCGAGATCGCTCCAGTGCGCCTGTTGTGGTCATTAAGAACGTGCCCTATGACGAAGACGTCCCGTTCTTCGATTACGCAGAGCCCGTAAAGTCGAAGTATGAGGTTAAGACCACTTTCGTGGCGGAGTCGATGTTGTCGCTCTTTGCCCAGCTGGCAGGCACCCCTGCCATCGGCTACGTGAATGTCAACGACGGGGATGTCTTTCAAGACATCTACCCCAAGCAGTCCATGGCTTCATCTCAGTCGCAGAAGGCCCTGAAGGAGATCCACTTCCACAAGGATCTCGCCAATCACTTCGTGCGGCCAGATCAGGTATATATGGTGGGCATGCGCAGCCATCCAGAGAATGAGGTCTACACCTCGTTCGTCCGCAATATCGATATCTGGCCGAATTTCAGCGAGGCTCAACTGGAAGTGCTTCGTGGCAACAATTTCTACACCCCGTTCGACGATCTAACGGTAGTTGGCAGCAAGGAACTGGGCGAAGCTGACCTCCACCCCGTACTAGGGCCTATCGGGGATCTCCGATATTTCGAGAGCCGAACCTGCGGAGTGACAGAAGAAGCACAAGCACTACTGGCCAAGCTTGATCAAACTTTGCATTCCCTGAAAAAGCGAGTCTTCATAGAACCGGGCGATTTCGTCATTACCTATAACAATTTCACGATTCACGCCAAAGAAGTAGTTGCCGTCGCTGACGAAGACCTCCTCCGCACCCGATGGATTATCAAGACCGTCAACGTAGACTCAATTGCCCCTCACCTGAACCACTTGGTCTCCGGGACCGATTACCTCGTCAATGGTTGAGGATAAGACTGCCGCCGCAGTTCGGCGTGCTTGGAAAATTGTTCTCGGTCAAGCGCCTGCAGATTCAGAAGATAATTTCTTTGAAGCCGGGGGTGACTCTCTTTCTGCGCTCGAGCTGATCACTATTGTGGCCGGTGAGTTAGGCGTGACGATCCCGATGGCCGCGCTGTACAGCACGCCAACGTTCGGTGAGCTAGTGCGACTTGTCGAGAGCTCTGCCAGCGATGATGTGCCGACGGCGCATCACGTCACGGGACGTTCCATCGTCAGGCTCCGCCGCGGCGGCGCTGGTCGGTTGTGGTGCTTTCTGCCCCCACTGTCTGGTGCGGTGACCCGGTACGCCGCGATGCCGCGGTTTCTGCCGTCCAACGATGCCATCTGGGCTATGGAGACACCAGCCGAGCTCTCTCAGGGTGGCATGCGCCATCTCATCGAAGGGTTAGCACAGCTATTCACCGAGCAGGATATCTCGTTGTTTCAGACTATCGTTTTCTCTGGATACTCCCTGGGCGGGGTATTCGCTCACGAGCTTGCTCAGTCTGTTGCCGTGCGGCTGTCAGGTGCGAAGGCACCGGTCATTGCCGCTGCTCTGCTCGATCCACCGGATCCGGAAAAATTCCGGCCCTCTCTAGCCGACGCATTCGATATCTTCGTTCGGGTGGGGTGGCGCATTCCCGAGCCTTCGCAGACTTTCCGTCACTCTGATGGACAACCTGACTTGCGGCAGGTGGCTGCAGCAGCTCGGGATGCGGGAACTCTGGCAGCCACCGCTCCTGATCGCGAAATTAGTGATGCTTGGACTGTCTATGCCTCTAACGCTAACATCCTGGACGGCCATGTGATCGGGCGTGGTGTCCCAGCCACGTTCTTGTTGCAATGCGACCCCACTTCTAAGCTCGACGCATCCCACTGGGTGTCAGATTCTGTTGCTACGGGGGCATGGGGTGCTGCGGTGCGGCCCTCGCACACCAGCGTTCTGGCTGTTGATCATTTTCGGCTGCTCGAACCCCCCAACGACAGCGTCGTAGGGAAATGGCTGACCGCAACGGCAGAAAAACTGTCACCAGCGGCGGTGGACGCACCATGAACTGTGGCATTGCAGCAGGTGGTGAAATCTGGGCTAGATTACACGCGGTTGCATTGACCGAGCCTGACCGTCTCGCCGTAATTGATGGGGATGAGCGTATTAGCTTCGGCGCATTGCTTCTTGAGGCGCAACGGATTGCTGCACTCATTCCTAGCGACGCTAGACCTTTGATCGGCCTGGAGATGGGTCGAAGTTGGCGCACCATCGCGGCGATGATCGGGGTCCTGCATGCCGGACGCGCTTACGTACCCATCGATCCGGAATACCCAGTGACGCGGCGACGCCAGATCCGAGACGACGCCCGGCTGAACTTCCTCATCACCGACGAGGAACGTGAAACCCAGGTAGTGGCGGTAGGCGATCAGTATTTAGTTTCGCACGAGCTCAACGCCGATGCTATGTATGTCATCTACACTTCGGGGTCGACGGGGGTGCCCAAAGGCGTTGTGGTCACGCAAGCGAACGTCATCTCGCTAATGGATGCTGCATCGACGGCGCTGGAAATGCGCCCCGGGCAACGGTGGAGTGTTTTCCACTCTTTTTCATTTGACTTCAGCGTGTGGGAAACTTGGGGTCCACTGCTCAGTGGCGGTTGCGCGGTGCTGTTCGACCGTGCGACGGCAATCGAGCCTCGATTAACCCTCGACCTTCTCGAGAGGGAGCACGTCAATGTGCTCTCCATGGTCCCGTCCGCCTTCACGGGTTTAGTTCACGCTGCTGCGACAGCGGGCAGGTCGCTCCCTGAACTTTCTTGCTTGATCTTCGGGGGAGAGGCCGTGCGCCTTGCCGACGTGACTCGTTGGTGGGAGGCGCACGTTAGTCCGGCGGCTGCCGTGGTCAACATGTACGGCATTACCGAAACTACGGTCCATGTGACTTATTGCCCACTAACTCCCGCAGTGATCGCTTCAGCTATACCCGGGCACACACCCATCGGTGTTCCGCTGCCGAACGCCGAGGTCCTGGTCAGCGTTGATGGCGGTGCGACTACGTGCGCGGTCGGTGAACCTGGGGAAATGATCGTCTTCGGGGCAGGCGTTGCCGACGGGTACTTGGGGAGGCCTGATCTGACGGCGACCAAGTTCCCCGACGTCAACGGTCAGCGCTGCTATCGGTCCGGCGACTGGGGGGCCTCGACCGGCGATGGCTCCCTGGTCTACGTCGGGCGCATGGATAATCAGGTCAAGGTTCGAGGCCACCGAATCGAACTTGGTGAGATCGACGACGTTCTCGGGCGTCACGCGGCTGTTGCTGCGGTCGCTTGCGTGGTGCATCGCGACTCTCAACGCCCAGACCGGCTGATCGCCTTCGTCGTGAGCCGAGACGACTCACTTGATACCCGGGAACTGCGCCGCTGGGCGACCCGGCAAGTCCCCGGTCACCTCGTTCCGACGCGTTTGGTGGAAGTCCAAGAGCTGCCTATCACCTTGAATGGAAAGGTTGACCGCACTGCTCTAGCTGCACGTGCCGCCGACCTCTTCACCTCGCCGTGATGCCCGACCCCCGCGACCAGTGGTTTTTACGCTGGGAAGAAGCCTCTTCATCCTGAGCGTATCCTCTGCCCTGGCTGTAACGGTGAATTGACTGTCGTTTTGAGGTCGCGACCGATGGGATGTCGAACACCGACGCTGCCCACCAGCCGCTGCCTCACCGTTCCCGAATCTGTAGCCTGGACATAGGCCGCAGCATCTAGGTGTATCCGGTCATGAGGTTGGTGTCAGTCGGCTGATTGGGGGTTTGCCTCCGAGGGCTGAGTGGCGTCGTTCATTGTTGTAGTACTCGATCCAGGGCGCAAGTGCTGCTTGGCGTTCGCTGTTGCTTGTGAAGG
>JBOFDJ010000095.1:0-9759 GCA_051646885.1 Rhodoglobus sp. | reverse complement strand
CGTGTTTCGACCGTTGGTGCGCTTCGTGGGGTCGAACCATAAATCAAGCGATGCGTTCCACACACCGGAAGATACAGTGTCGACCTCATAGCTCGCTCGAACGTTGCCGAACTCACTGACTTTCAGAGGCAGGCCACTGTCTACCGTGCACAAGGTGTAGTGACACCCGGTAAAGATCGAGGGGTACGCAGCCGGCTTGCCATTAGTGGTGTTGTGCTCGGCCTGAACCACGGTAAAGCCCTTATCGTGCGCCTCAATGCACTGCGCTGAGCTCGCGCCCCAGCGATTGTTCTGCACGATATAGCGACCACCGTCGACACGGACGGTTTCGAAGGTGCCACAGAGTGTCGTCTGGGCTAGGGCCGATTGACCACCCGCAAGAGCGCCGCCTGCCCCCAGTGCTGCAGTAAGCGCGAAAACCATCATGGCTCTGGTCAGTTTTTTCATCATGGTATGAGCCCCAAGCATCGGGTAAGCAGGCAGCCAGGCAGGATTGTGCCAACAGCCACATGTAGCGGG
Organism: Rhodoglobus sp.; assembly: GCA_051646885.1. Taxonomy (GTDB): domain Bacteria; phylum Actinomycetota; class Actinomycetes; order Actinomycetales; family Microbacteriaceae; genus Rhodoglobus. The sequence continues at coordinate 9,240 of JBOFDJ010000095.1, read as the reverse complement.
TAAGAAAAATTCGACATAGACCGGGATTTGGCCCACACAAATTTCAGACTATGAATCTACCTTATGAGCAGAACCTTGCTGAGCCCCCGTTTGAGGGAAGATCACATCACAGATGATGCAGCCTGCCTTACTCACCGCCAGCGGGGCGGCGTAGAAGCTCCGCGTAGATTTCGATCAGCGGGTCGTCGTCAAGGTCGTCCTGCACAACGTAGTCACGGTCTGACTGACCGCGCTTGATGACGCGGATAACAACAGCAAGCACACGCTCGTCGGGAACCGCCCCAAACATCCGAGAATCTAGTCCCCCATTGTCTCCGAGTACCATCAGCGACCGAGGCGGCACCGGGCCAACACCGGAAATTCTCTGAGGCCTGGGATCACCAGCCACCGCGGCCACCCGCTTGACCAGCCATCGGTGCGCCGCAATGGGCCCCCGAGATGGTGAAGCAGCCCAGTGACCGTCCTCCCCGGGCGACTCGATGATGACTATATCGCCCACGCGCGCGCCGTGGGGTTTGCGTCGACGCGCCAGCATGACATCACCCTCGCGCAGCGCCGGCAACATGCTGCCACCGACCACAGTCACGACAGCCCACCGGCGACGCACCACGATAAGAGAAACGAGAGCGAGGAGGGCTACCGCGACAACAATAGCCACAGCCCACAGAATGACGTTCAGCGGGGGGCTCATGGCGCAGTGGTCGTTTCATATCCAGAGGCCTGCAGGCGAAACAACCGCGCATAGGTTCCGCCAGCAGCCATCAAGGCATCATGGCTGTCGCACTCGATAACCTGACCAGAGCCCAGCACCAGAATTCGGTCGGCATCGCGCACCGCGTTGAGGCGATGAGAAACCAGAACGCTGGTGCGCCCTCTCCGGTACTGCCGAATTGCCTGATGGATGCTCGACTCAGCCTCAGCGTCGAGGCCCGAGCTGGGCTCGTCAAGAATAAGAAGATCGCGCTGCCCACGCAGCAGGGCACGAGCCAGCGCTAGGCGCTGCCACTGACCACCGGAAAGCACAACACCGTCAGCATCCTCCTCATCAGGGTCGAAGAATTCTCGTGACAGCATGGTGCGATAGCCCAGCGGAAAAGATTCAATCTTTTCGTGAATCTGGGCGCGACGGGCCGCCTCGTGGATACGATCCGGGCTGAGATCTAGCTCATCACGCCCATCAACATCACCCAGGGCGATGTTCTCTTCGGCATTCAGATCATAGGTCATGAAGTCCTGAAAAACAGCGCCGATCCGGCGGTGCAACTCGGCCAGCGGCAACTCGCGCAGGTCGACCCCGTTCCAGCGAATACTGCCACGACTTGGATCATAAAACCGACACAGCAGCTTAATAAGAGTGCTCTTTCCGGCACCATTCTCCCCCACTACGGCCAGAGCCTCACCCTCGGCCAAGGTCAGCGAGACACCGCGCAGCACCCACGGCAGATCATCACCGTAACGAAACCACACATCGTCAAACACCACGCTGAGAGCCTCACTCGCGGGCATCGCCGTCAGCGCCGGAGTGACCGTTGTCTGTGGGGTTGCGATAATCGCAAGGTAGTGATCAATCAGCAAACCAGCGCCATGAATAGCGGCAACCTGATTAACGGTTGACATTAGCGCGGACTGCACACTCCCCACCGCAAAGATCACCGCGGTGACATCGCCAATCGTCATCTCACCGCGCGCCGCCGCCAGCAACGTCCAGACAAGAGCAGCTCCGGCTAAAATGGCAGAGAAAGCAGAGAGAATGATCTGTGTCGCACCTTCACGCTGGTCGAAGCGTCGTTGCTCAGCATTGCTCACTGAAAGCTCTCTGAGCATGCGTTTTTTGAACAGCGGACCAAGACCGAATAATCGCATCTCTTTAGCTGCGCTCAGGCTCATCATGAGTTCGCCGTAAAAGAATTCGCGCCGCTCAACCGGGCTGATGGTCCACTCCATCAGAGCGCGACTACGATTAAGTTTCAGTTCGGCAAAAAGCGCTGGAACAGCCGCAACCACAAGAACCGCCGCAACACCAGGGCTGAGAACCGCAATCGCTCCCACCATGCCCATGAGCGTGAGGGTAGACTCCACAAGGCCAACGGCAGAATCAACCACCTGACCCGGCCCTGAGCGACTAGACTGCTCGGCTAGCCGCAGACGGTCACGAAAACTGGGAACCTCCAATGTGCCCAGCAGCGCGATGCCGGTAACAGCACCGTAGAGCTTTTCTTTGGAATGTACCGCGATCAAGCGCCCAAGTTCAGCCTGCACATACTGAGTCACCGGACTGAGTGCAGCTACCGCCAAACCGACCGCCGCTAAGGCGATTGCCACTGCCACTAATTCACCGGGCTCAGCACCGGCACTCAGCCGATCAATAGCAACCTTGGCAAGCCACACTGTCGCCACCGGCGCCACACCGGTGACCACGTTGACGAGGACATAGGCCACAAGCAAGACCGGGCTTGCTCGCCAGGCCAGCCCGAAGGCTGTCGCAAGCCGGGTAGCGGTTGCGCGCACTGCGCTCACACCGGTTGCAAGGGGAGGGCGTGGCCGCTGGCCCGGATCGTGCGATCATCACCCACGAGCACAAATGACGGAAAAGCACTCACCGCAAAGGCCTCAGCCAACGGACCGTCTTCCGATTCCGTCACAACCGTGGCACAGCTGCGCAGCTGCTCCAGCATAGGGGCAGAGTCAGAATCATCTTCGACAATGATTGCCAGCACGGCACCGGAGTGGTTTTTCGCTGCGATAACGAAATCAGGCAAGCTTTTATGACAAGGGCCACAGCTGGGTGAGAAGAAGCCGATAAGCGCACCGACCGCAGCCTCCTGGTCGAAAGGCTTTGCCTCAACGGACTGAGCGAAAAAAGCAGGCAAGGGTGCGCCGACCGACACGACCGAGGGATCCGAGTCGGCACTGCTCAGCGCCTCGAACCGTGTTTCGTGCTGACGCAGTCGACGAATCACACCCAGCAGCAAGACAAGGTTCAGGAGGTTCAGCACAAGCACAATGCCCACCACAGTGAGCAAAATGGCGTTTGTCATAATCGGGTCTTTTCTCTTGAGGGTGATGCAGCCAGCGGCGAGAACAGTGAAACCATATCGTCGATGTATATCAAAAACAGCCCACATACTAACCCTGCAAACACTGCGGGCACTAGCCACCACCCTGCTGATGCGCTTGTGCTGACAACAGTGACTGAGAGTCCAAGCAGTGCTACAGCGATCAAAATTGCATTACGGACCAGACTTACCGGCCCCACTGTGCTACTAGAGCGGCCAAAACATCCACAGGAAACAGAGCGCCCCCGCCGAACAACAACAGCCTGTCCAAAGGTAAAAGCTCCCAGCAGGACAACAGCAGCACCAAAGCCAAACACGAGAAGCAACCACGAAAAAATATCAAAGATGTTGAATGCAGAGAACATCAGGCCAGTGGATAAGCACAGGAAAATAAACAGCTCAGCAAATATCACGGCACAAGCGACAATCCGCTGCCACTGCCCTGACAGGTGCTGCTTGCCCGGCCACAGATCCCCCACACTCGTGCGAAAACCTTCGAAACCCACTGCCGAAAGCTTTCCCGGTAAGGCAGCAACAAAGACCACCACGATAATGCAGGCACACAAGCAGATCAACACCCCCCACACTCCATCCATTGCGAGGAGCTAATGGCACAACACGCCTCGACATTAGGAAATTGGAGAGATAAAAGAGTCTGCATTTTACCCATTCCTAATCAGAAAAATGTCATTGCTCTGTGGATCCTGCCCGTTATACAGGAAACAAATTATGAGTTGCGCTGAACATCAACTACCGCAATTTAGCGCGAGACAGATGAAACCTATGCCAAATACTGCGGGAGAGTCATATGTGTACGCCTCAAGGTGACATTAAGCTGCCACCTGAATCTATTCCCGAAACATCCCAGTACACAATAAAGCCCTGCCAGGAGAACGCTCCCCCGGCAGGGCCACCACAACAATGCGGTTCATGGCATTTAGCAGCTTCCGTATGCCTCGCGCTTCTTGCAGACAATAGGAGCCCCTATGCATGATGACGAGCCAGACTTGCATTTCTTGCGGTAGCGTAGACCGCCATCACACCCCAGATACACCCAGTACGTGCCACAGGCTGCGGCCGCCTCCACCTGAGGGGCAACATGGGCAAGCATACGATCAGCAAGCTGCTGAACTTTCAGGGTAAGCTGCATTTTTTTTCCTCACTATATTTTCCGGAACGACACTGAACCGGCTATATGTATAGGCATCAAGCGGGTTCATGATGCCGTATGAGAAGATACAGGAACCGTATTAGAACAATCCATTTGAAGCGAGAAACTTGGCATTAAGCTGCCACCGGCTGACGGGCAGCACCCTATTCTGACTTTTTTGAGAAAGAAACAGGAGCCGCTATTAATATTCGGTGCCTGAGTAGCAGGCAGATAACCTAGCCGAGCAACTTTAACGCCTGCTCGACACTGTGCCCACCGGAGTGAACAAATATGACATTTCACTGTGACATTAAGCTGCGATCTCTTTACTGAAGAGACCATCTCGTGACACAGTAAAACCCTGCCAGGAACCATCCTGACAGGGTGACTAGGAAAACCATCACAAAATGATCACGTAGAAATCAATCAGCAGGTACCAACTACAGCCCACGGACGGCAATGGTTCGCAACACCTGGGCAACCTGTCATGCACTGCCTGGCCTTCCGCTTTCCTCCATCACAGTGATGACCCTTCCAAACATAATTACAGCCTGCGGCTGCGTCGACGGGAGGGGCAACGCGAGCAAGCATGCGGTCAGCGAGCTGCTGAACTTTTCGGAAAAAATGCATTTTTATTCCTCCACCTATCTTTCATCAAAACCGAAACCACACTGAACCGGTTCTGTGTTGAGCACCAAGTGGATACCTGATGCTATAAAAAAGCTATCGGCCGCAGTGAAACAATCCATCTGAAGCGAACTGCTTGGCATTAAGTTGCCATCGACTGGCAGGCAGTATTTTTGCTGATTTCCTTGAGATGGGCAGGAGCACCGCTATCGAGGATCCGGTGCCTGGACGACCGGCAGATAGCCCAATTGAGTAGCTTTCACGCCTGCTTGGAAACGTGAACGTGCCTTGAGCACCACCAGGGCTTCTGCAACATAGCGACGATAGGTTCTTACCGAGACACATAACTCTCTTGCGGCGCTCTCATCGCCCAAACCTATTCTTAGACTGTCAAGAATCTGGCAGGCCCCAACGACGTGCTGGCTGCCCTCGAAAGCAACCCGGTCATGTGCCGAGACCCCGCAACTCCAGACGTTCTCGAATAAGGCCGCGAAGGCGGTCATAGAAGCCTTGTCGCCGGTCTCAGAGAAACGCGGCTGCCCTAGAGGAGATCCTGCGATCACTGCCACGTTCCCGTCGGTTACCATGGCACAGGATTTAGGGATTTTTGCAATTTTAACCTGACTATGATGCCGAAGAAATTCCCGGGGAATACGCCCAATCTCGAACACAGCAGGAGAACACACAAGGCGAACGGCAGTGTCTGAGCGAAGGGTCATTCTGTGATATGCGGCCCGCGCCGCTGGGATGTATTGGGCATCAACCAGAGCGATATCTCCTAGCACAATGTCGATAGTCGCAGGGCGACGCTGCCCAGAAAGAAACGGAGGTCCGAAAACCGCGTGAGAGTAGATCTGAAGCAAACTCATTCCCGCAACTCGCGCCCCCGCTTGGAAACGCGTTCTGACACCGAGCGCATCAATAAGGGCGGTAGCGTGGCGTCGATAGGTGCGCAGCGACATCTGAAGTTCCCGCGCGGCAATCGCGTCCGTGTTCCCGGTGCACAAGCCATCCAAAACCCGCTGTGCGGGAGCATGATGCAGATGCTCGTGTATGCGCAGATAACGATCAATAGGATGCGCTGCGGCCCAGTTTGCGGCGAAAAGCATCTCGAGCGCCTGCACCGAATGATGATGCTCGATGTGAGCCGCCGGGGCACTGTGGATCACGGCCGATCTGCCATCTACCACCACCATATGGGGGAAATTTTCTTCATCAACAACCCGGACCTGACAACTCGCCTCACGCAGCAGCGGCAGGTGGGGCACCACTGCCGCCAGGGAACTAGGTGTACACAGTATCCGGACGCAAAGACTCCCACCAGACATACGGGTCAAACGCGTGGCAAGCTGGGAAAGAAAAGACTCAGTGTGACCTGCGGCGAGTGTCAGTAGTGCCGATACGGAATTCTGCGCGCAGCTAAGAATGTCAGCGCTGACAGAGACAGCGCCGTAGGCCGCCCCACTTTCTGGCATGGCGACTGAGAAAGTGTTACGTGCGCTTCGTTGCGCCGTCAAATTACGCATTAGTAAGGTCCTCAACTCGGGATATTGCGAACTCGGTAGTGCGGTGTGCTGTTAATTTATGGTCAAAATTGTGTCATAACTGCGAAAAACGAATGCTATACACGACGAAATAAGTGGCCCCAACTGACCTGTATATCTCTGGTCTTTGTCGATAAAAATGAGCTTGTGAAAAGTAATGACAACTGATTTCGAAGAAATAATACAACCGATTGCGAAGGTAGTACAGAACCAGCCAAAGAGAAAAATTCGACGCTCGAAAATATAGCTTTTGAGGTCTGTTTGCTATGGTGATCGAGTTCGAAGGTGTCTGACCGACTTCTTCAGCTCAACAGAATCAGTAAACGACCACGACACGACGAAAAGCGGTTTCAGCTCAACCCCACCGGGTGACAGTGTGAGGCCGAAAAGGAACGCGTGAAAAAACAACTGACGATCTGCGCAGTTTTTGCTCTTGTGATGAGCATCAGCGTTCCCGCCTCCGTCCTTCCAGGATCTTTCCCTGCAGCGACAGCGGCGGTAGATTTTAACGCCAAGCCGAAAGACAATGGCTCACAAGCGTTGACCGCCTCAGCTGCCGTTGTTGCTCCCACTATTCGGGATGTTTTCGGCATCACCGCTCCGCCGCCGCCCCCGCCGGTGCGTGCTGCACCGAAAAATTCGGTCTCTTACACCCCGGTAACAGGTTCCCTAGCCAACTGGCCTGCTAACGCCAGTGTCAACGATGGCTTTGGCTATCGTGACGGCGGAGAGTTTCACGGGGGAATCGACATCATGGCCAGCTACGGCTCCACCATCGTCGCCTCCTCCCCCGGAACGGTCATCGAAGTTACTCAGGATGGAGGCTGGGGCCAATACGTGCAGATAGATCATGGCAATGGGGTCACCACGCTGTCTTCCCACATGATTTCCGGCTCACCCACCGTATCGGTCGGACAGACCGTTGGTGCTGGGGAGCAAATCGGCCTCGTCGGTGACACCGGATACGTCACTGTTGCCCATCTTCACTTTGAGGTCTGGGTCAACGGCACCAAAACCGACCCCATGGCATGGCTCCCTTAAAAACAGGATGTAAGTGACAGCGCGGTGCCAGGGAATGCAATATACTGACGTCTAGACGTCTTCTGACATGGAGGTTTTCATGGCTTTGCAGCCCGGCGTAGTCCGCGACGAAATCAGGGCCGCGTTGAAGAAAGCAGGAGTAGACGGAGCCTCAGTGGCGGATATCCATATCGCCGTGCAGAAAAAAGTTGGCCAAGAAGTGCCGACATCCTCGGTTCGCTCCTACCTGAATCTCAACACACCCACGCAGTTCGAACGCATCAGCCACGGCAGGTATCGACTCTCCAATGTCTGACCTAGCTATCGCGCACGCTCCAGATCAAGATTCAACGCTGTACTTTACGCATAAAACCGCCCAGTTACATCTGGCTGACGCGCTTGAATGGCTGGCCTCGCAGCCTGACAAAAGCATCCACGCATGCGTAACTGACCCACCATATGGACTGGTTGAGTACACCCCGCGCGAGCTGGTGAAGTTGCGATCTGGCAAAGGCGGCACGTGGCGAATCCCACCAAGTTTCGACGGCAACGTACGTTCTCCGCTACCACGCTTCACAACCTTGACCGCACCAGAGCTGAATCAGCTCGAACTCTTCTTTACGGCCCTTGGCGAGAGTCTTCTCCCCAAGCTAGTTCCGGGTGCTCACGTGGTGGTGGCTGCGAATCCGCTCGTCAGCCACTTGGTGGCTTACAGTCTCAGCAAGGCGGGGTTGGAGCGCAGGGGCGAGATCGTCCGACTCGTCACCACGATGCGTGGTGGCGACCGCCCAAAGAATGCGCATGACGAGTTTCCTCATGTGTCCGTCATGCCACGATCAAACTGGGAGCCGTGGCTACTATTCCGTAAGCCGATGACCATGACCGTCGCCGCGAACCTTCGTCTGTGGGGCACTGGTGGACTTCACCGTATATCAAAGGACCAGCCTTTCGGCGACGTGATCCGATCCGCACCTACGCACACGAAGGAGCGGGCACTCGCGAATCACCCGTCGCTCAAGCCCCAGGCTTTTCTCCGACAGATTGTACGCGCTGTGCTCCCCATGGAACGCGGGACGATTCTGGACCCGTTCGCCGGATCGGGCTCAACCCTCGCCGCCGCAGCAGCACTCGGTTACGATGCAGTCGGAGTCGAGCTCGACTCTGAGTACGCTGCACTCGCAGCAGCGTCCATCCCTAAGCTCGCTCGCTTGAAGATAGACCAGATCTAGCGGTCGAGATACACCCAGTTGTGGCGGAGCTTGGCGATACCTTCCGCATGCAGCGTCGCAGTACGAGTGCCCAACTCGCCGCGTGCATTGCTGCGGAAATCGTTGGCTTCCACGTAACCCAGATACACCTCTGTAAACTTCAAGGCGTCACGATCATCCGCAGGCTCTGTGAGCCTATCGGTCTTGTAGACGAAAACGCACATCCACTGTGACCGCGCGCCATGAGTGTCCACCGCTCCGCCCGTCTTGCCGGTGGTCTTAACTTCGACGCCGTGCTCGCCCGACAAAGCTTTGTCATTGGCGTAGCGACCCTCCACCAGTAGGTCAGGATGGCCGTTATGGTGGCCGTTATTGACAAGCGACCGCGAGTGTTTGGCAAGCGAGTCGGTCAACATGTCCGAAAGCATTCCAGAGATTGCCGCTGGACGATTCATATCTTCGAATCGTCGAAGGTTCCGATCACGTAGGTTTCGATTTAGTGGTTGCGCCGGTAGGTGACTCGCCGGGTGGTTGATCGGGTGCGGACACGAGGTCTGTTAATCACGGTTGTGTGAAAAACTCATACATCAACAGGATGCCTCGTGCCCGCCGTTCCATCTTCGGTCATTGAGCCG
>JBOFDJ010000094.1:0-19673 GCA_051646885.1 Rhodoglobus sp. | reverse complement strand
GTGATGGTGAGTACTGGCTCGACGATTATGGAATCCGGGCGGCGTGGGCAACCACCCAGGGGGCGGGTGTCACCATCGCGATTATCGACACCGGGGTTGACAGTAGCGTGCCTGAGCTGGCTGGTGCGGTCACGGGGGGAGCGGATTTTTCTGGCATTGGCGCATCCAATGGCCAAAAACCGGTGGGTTTCGACGACTCCGAGCATGGCACCATGGTGGCCTCGCTGGCCGCGGGTCGCGGCACCGGTGCCGCGAACGGTGTGATTGGTGCTGCGCCCGCGGCATCCATTCTGGCGCTGTCTATCAGTTTTGAGGGCAGCGATGTCGACTCTGACGACCAGATCGCGCAAGCGGTGCGCTATGCCGTCGACAACGGGGCCGATGTCATCAATATGTCACTGACACGTAACACGATCAGCTGGCCAGAGAGCTGGGACGACGCTTTTCTCTATGCCATGGAGCGTGACGTGGTGGTGGTTGCTGCTGCCGGCAACCGGGGCAGCGGAACGTCAGAGGTGGGTGCCCCCGCCACCATGCCTGGTGTCGTGACTGTGGGTGGTGTGGATCGCAACGGCGTGGCGAGCTTCGACGCCTCAGCGCAGGGCATCACGATCGGCGTTTCCGCCCCGAGTGAGCAACTGCTTGGTGTGATCCCTGGTGGCGGTCATGTCACCTGGAGTGGCACCAGCGGGGCCGCGCCTATTGTGTCTGGTGTCGTTGCTCTGGTGCGTGCCGCGCATCCTGAGCTGGATGCCCCGGATGTTATCAAGCGCATCATCGCGACAGCACGCGATTCTGGTGCGCCGGGTGCCGACCCTCTCTATGGCTATGGTCTTATCGATGCGCGCGCTGCGGTAGAGGCATCCGTTCCCCGCGTTTCGAAGAATCCGGTGGGTGATCTTGCTGAGTGGATCACTGTGCACAGAAGAGCAGACAGCACACCAGCACCGGCGTCATCGCGCCCGCCGGGTGCATCGGCGACACCGCCGCCGGTTGCCTCGCAGGCCGGACCACCTAGTCCGCTCGGCACAATCTTGCCGACGGTGCCCCTGCTGCGCAACGTGGGAATTCCCGTGGTGATCGTTCTCATTTTTGCGGCGATCTTTATTGTCGCGGTGGTGCTGGGTGCGCGTCGGGTCAGGGCCGCCCGCCAGACGGAGTAGATTAGGGGCGAACTGTGACCTTAATTTCTTCCAGGAGAAGACCACTCGTGCCTAAAATTCTGATCGTTGGCGGCGGTTATGCCGGTTTTTACACCGCTCGTAAGTTAGAGAAGTGGCTTGGCCGCGATGAGGCAGAGGTTACGATGGTCGACCCGCTGCCCTATATGACCTACCAGCCTTTCCTGCCCGAGGTTGCTGCGGGCAGCATCGAACCGCGGCATGCGGTGGTGTCCCATCGCCGTCATCTCAGGCGCACCCGCATCATCACGGCAAAGGTCACGAAGATCGATCACGCCACCACGACGGCGACGATCACTCCGAAGGCGGGTGAGCCATTCAGTCTCGACTACGACATTGTGGTGGTGACCGCCGGTTCGGTGTCGCGAACGTTCCCGATCCCCGGGGTCGCTGATGAGGCCATCGGGATGAAAAATATCGAAGAAGCGATGGCGGTTCGTGACCGCCTGTTGAGCAACTTCGATAAGGCGGCCACCCTTCCGGCCGGCCCCGAGCGCGACCGGTTGCTGACCTTCGTTGTGGTGGGTGGTGGTTTCGCCGGTATCGAAACTTTCGCCGAAATGCGCAGCCTGGCTTCCTCGCTGCTTCCGCTGTATCCCAGTTTGAGTTTCGATGACATCCAGTTTCACCTCATCGAGGCGATGGGCCGCATCATGCCCGAGGTGTCGCTGAAGACCAGTCTGTGGGTCATCAAGAGCCTGGCCCAACGCGGCGCGATCATCCATCTCGATACCCAGTTGACCTCGGCGGTGGGCGGCAGGGTCGAGCTCTCGACCGGCGAAAGTTTCGAGTCAGACACCATTGTCTGGACCGCCGGTGTGATGGCCAACCCCGTGCTGCGCAACACCGACCTGCCGGTGGAGGAACGTGGTCGACTGCGCGTGCAGGCCGATTTCCGGGTGATCAACGATGACGGTGTGGTGGAGGGTGCCTGGGGTGCCGGGGATGTGAGTGCTGTCCCCGATCTCACCGGTGGCGGTGTCGCGGGTTTCTGTGTTCCGAACGCTCAGCATGCGGTGCGTCAAGGCAAGCTCATGGCGAAGAACATTGTTGCGGTGCTTCGTGGTGAATCTCCCGCGGAATACTTTCATAAGAACGCCGGTGCCGTGGCCGGCCTTGGCCTCTACAACGGGGTGTTTCAGTCGGGCAAGCTGGCGGTTAAGGGGCTTCCCGCGTGGTTTATGCACCGGGGGTATCACGGCCTAGCCATTCCCATGTGGGAGCGCAAGATCCGTGTTTTCGGCAACTGGTTCTTTAACTGGCTGCTGGGTCGCGATACTGTTGAGCTCGGTACTCGGGCTGAGCCGCGTGCGGTTTTCGCGGAGTTTGCTTCGCGCCCGAAGCCCGTGAGCAAGCCGCGAGCCACCGCGCGAAAGTAGCGGTTTTCGAGATCGCCCCGGTAGCCCAATCGGCAGAGGCAGACGACTTAAAATCGTCCCAGTCAGGGTTCGAGTCCCTGCCGGGGCACGGCTCGCGGGCTCGATCATTTCTCTTATGTTTACGTGGAATTTGGAGCAGTGCTCGCTCAAAAACCAATTCATTCTCGTATTTTGCCCACACTTCATTTCACACTGTTGCACCGCGAGTGGAACTGGAACATAACTGGGCGTCTTCATCCCCCAGGTGCTTGATAGTCGAGGCAACGCCGGTTCCGTGCCATCGCTAGGTCGCTTGGCGCGTGCCTCGCTGCATGTTGCGCAGCCGTGTCGCAGCACACCAAGGACCGAAGTCGTGCGCCAATAGCTGGAGACACAACGTGCCGACCGTCGCTCCAAGAAATACAGCAGGGCTCCAGCCGCTTTTCACAGTCCTAAGCCGATTTCCTCACGCAGTGCGACGAAGATTCAACGGTCACATCTCCGGTCATCCTTTTTCCGCGACGCCACAGCCGGACCAAGTCCTCTATATGTCTCATTTGCTGCCAAGAATGTCTCTTGGGCTGCATATGATGTCTTCATGCAGCACTCAGCTATCCTCAAGTCAATCATTCGTGTCGGACTCGCCCAAGATTCCCCTCAGCTACGTCACCAAGTTGAGCGACTAGTGAAGGCCTTGAACCAAGATGGGGATATCAAGGAGGCGGGCTCTTTGTCTAGGATGCTGTCCCAGAGTGCGAGGTCCACAGAACTCGCACCGAGTCGAGTAAAGCGGAGCAACACGGGAACGACTCTCGCTATCCCTGAAGCGCTCACGAGGTCTGTAGCGATCCCGGTTGATAAGGAAACGTCGGCGCCACTTGCCAGCATCGTGTTTCCGGAGGATGTGAATTTTCATCTGCCGCTCTTTCCGCAGGCATTGACCGACAACATCGAAGCGCTCGTTTTGGAGTGGAGGCAAGCTGAGCGCGTCTCCGCCGCAGGCATGTTGCCAACCTTGTCCTGTCTTGTTTACGGTCCGCCTGGGACCGGCAAGACGACACTTGCGCTGTGGCTCGCCAATGAGCTTGGTTTGCCTGCGGTCGTCGCGCGCCTCGACGGGCTGATTTCTTCCTTCCTCGGCACAACTGCTCGCAATCTTGGGGCCTTGTTCGCGTTTGCCAATCGCTACAACTGTGTACTCATCCTTGATGAATTCGATGCGATCGCGAAGGTGCGAGACGATCCCAACGAGGTCGGTGAGATCAAGCGGGTAGTGAATGCCCTTCTTCAGAACATGGATGCGCGCGAAGGGCTTGGAGTTACGATCGGTATTACTAATCATGAGGCACTTCTCGACGCGGCTATCTGGCGTCGTTTCGAGGTGCAGTTGGCGGTGCCGCTTCCTGAATTCGAGCAACGATCAGAGATAGCCCACAGGTATCTTGAAGACGGTGACGACGACGCTATTTCCGAGTCGAAACTCATTGCATGGGTGGGCGAAGGGCTTTCAGGGGCCGAGATTCGGACCCTTGTCACTAAGTACCGTAAACGACGTCTTCTTCAGGACGATGAAGATGTGCCGCCGGTGCGCACGGTGGCGCAGCTCGCCCAGTCCACCTCCGTCCATATCGAAGTGGATCGGGCCAAGGCCCTACTCGGGGATGAGACTGCTGCAACACAAGTGCTGTGGAACGCGCAAGTCGGCTTCTCCCACGTAGAACTGGCTACCCTCTTCCGCCGCAGTGCAAAAACAATCGGAAGACGAACCAGTGGTGGGACGGAAGAGGGTGAAGTAGATGGCGAATGAGCCAGTGCAGGTTGTTCTGAATCCTGGGAAAATACGTGAGCCTCGCGAGAAGAATCCGCCCGTCGATAATGGAACGGACTTCTTCGAAGGGCGCAATGAGGCTTTTGGCACTCACCGCGAAGAGATTGCCGCTTCACTCGAAGCCGTCCTTGAGTTCCTAGAACATCCGACCTATCGCGCACAGTTCGGCGGGTTGGGGCAGCTTCAGGTCGTGATGGCTCCGCGCTCGATCGCCAAGAGTCACCGACCGCAGTCCAAGCTGTTTCGCTCAGCCTGGACGCCTCACGTGGGTACGGCGTCGGTTGGGCAGCCGATCTACGCGGTTACCCCTAGCAGCCTTCGGGCGGTCATTGCTGTGGTGCGGGCCACCGAGATCGTCGTGGAGCAGAAGCTTGTCGCTCGTACCGGCGAGATGGTCGCGAATCCATCTCGAGCGAGGTGCGAGGTAGGCGGCATCGAGCGCATCTCATTGTGGTCCGAACCCGATAAGCGCCACTTCTCTGCCGTGGAGGCATCAGCTTGGCTCTCGCGGGCGGCCACCGGAGGGAAGTACTTTATCGAGCTTTTCCCGGAGATAACGGCTCCTCGGGATCCTACGCTGGCCATCGCCGAGCGCGAAAGCCTCCGGTCTCTGAGGACAGATCTAGTTGCTTTGGGAGTAGAAGCCCAAAGCGTTTCTTCAGAGAGATCATCCGGGATCCGTGCGATCACTCTGCGGGTACAAACGCCCGATACACCAGCGCTCGTCGCAATCGCTTCACATGGTGAAGATCAGGCTGACGCCCCACTCGCAATCGATCAGACCCGCATCACCAGTCTGGACCCCGCAGCCCACGAGCGGATTCTTAACAGAGTCGCCCAAAACCCCATGATTCGCTCTATTGCCCTGCCTCCAATCGTGTCGATTCAAGATGAGGAACCGTTCGAGCTTGAGTCCGCGGCACCAGTCGCTATCTTCACACGACAAGATGGACTGACTTACCCGAGAGTGGGTGTCATTGACGGAGGTGTGGCTGGCCCGGTCTCGGGCTGGGTCGAGGAGATTTGGGGGCAGCTTGCTGCGGAAGATAAAGATGCAAGCCACGGCACTTTTATATCTGGGCTCCTCGTCGCGGCCGGAACTCTTAACACCTATCTTCGGGATCAGGCAGCGGGATGTCTGCTGTACGACCTCGACGTGCTGCCGACCGACCCAACCGGCGCAGGCATCGAGTTTGCCAGTTACTACCCCGATGGGGTCATCGGGTTCATGGATGAAATCGAGTCCGCGGTCGAGCACTTCCGCCAGACTCGTGGCGTGCGCGTGTACAACTTCAGTATCAATATTACATCTCCCGGAAACGCATCTCGGTACGGCTTTGTGGCGCGCAGACTCGACGAGATCGCGTCGCGACTAGATGTGCTGTTCGTTATCTCGGCCGGAAACCTCGACCTCGTCGACTTCCGACGAGAGTGGGCGACCGATCCGTTGATCGCCCTCGCGGACCTCACCAGCGATCGGCTCGGATTCCTTAGCGAACCAGGTGAAAGCCTCTTCAATGCCTCCGTCAGCGCGCTGAACCCTCCTGGCCTGCAGTATCAGGTTCCCTTCGCACTCGCCCGATATTCCCGTCGTGGTCCCGGGCTTCTAGGTGCTGTGAAACCTGATTTCGCGCACATCGGAGGTTCAGGTAGTCCTTCGGTGGATCGAGGGAGTGGCTTATTCTCTCTTGATGTCGGTGGACGAATCGTTGCCGCAGCGGGCACCAGTTACGCCACACCGCTGGTCGCCCGTCGTCTCGCCGACCTCGACAACTTTATCGAAGGCGACGTCTCCCGCGAGATGTTATTGGCGCTCATGGTTCATCATGCCTGGCACCCCGAAATCATGAAGCACAGAGTCGTGCTGCCCGCTTCACGAAACCTTATTGGCTTTGGCGTCCCCGGCACAGTAGAGGAAATGTTGCAGAGCGGCGATTCGGAGATCACCTTGGTGTTCAATAGCGTTATTAAGCCGAGACAGCAGGCGAAGCTCGACTTTGCTTGGCCACCCTCTCTGGTTCGTGAGGGAAAGTGTCGTGGATATGCCCGACTCACCTTGGTGGTGCGCCCGGTGCTTGCCTATGAGCACGGAGACGAGCGTATCCGGGTGAACGTCGACGCCAAACTGATGCAGGAGCAGAAGGCTGGTGGGTACGAGAATCGGTTGAAGGCGGTCACTGGCCGAGCGGTTTCACGTTCGAACCATCCGTCTGAGCAGGAACTCCTCAAAGAAGCTATGAAATGGCAGGTAGTGAAGACATTTCGTGTCGAAATGACGGGCAAGGGTCCATCCTCCAACTGGCGGTTCCTTGTTGAGTATCTGACGCGAGCGGACGAAAGTCTACCGCCGCTCGGCGTCGAGTTTTGCGCCATTCTGACCATCGGTGATCGGAAGCGGGAGGCTCCCGTGTTTCAAGAGATGCGCCAGATTCTGCTTCAGCAGGGAATCAAAACAGCGGACATCCAGACAGCTATTCGGGTGCGTGCTCAAGCCTAAGGCTGCGTCTGATGCTGGGCGATCAGCGGCTTTGTGCTGATAGTTGCATGGCCCGCCCAACTGCTGACAGGTCATTGTCTTCATGAGAATTCTCCTTATCTGGACGTGCGGGATGTCCCGAGAGATCCCAGTGTGCCCCGGATCGTTGCCAACGACCAGATTTCCGAGCTCACTGCCGCCTAAGCTGAAGCCACTGACCTGCACGGAGATCGGAAGCTACACCGCTCAGCGGGACATGACCTCTTCATCTGGCAGGAGCGATTCAGAGTTCGCTTCCACCCACCACGACCTAGCCCCAAGAAAGTGAATACCCCCACAGGGTATTATGAATTGTATGACCGGCTATGTCGATAACAAGGATGATCTGCTGAAGAGGCTTCGCCGTGCGGAGGGCCAGGTTCGTGGCATCCATCGCATGGTCGAAGAAGACCAGTACTGCATTGACGTGCTCACCCAAGTTTCAGCGGTGACGAAAGCGCTTGAGCGAGTGGCACTGAGCCTGCTGGATGATCACCTGAGCCACTGTGTTGCCGAGGCCACGGTCGAGGGCGGTGCGGTTGCGAGCGAGAAACTGCGTGAAGCCTCCGCTGCCATTGCGCGTCTGGTTCGCTCCTAAAACTTTTCACCCTTCGGCACCGCAACGAAAGAAGACACCATGATCCAGCAGAACCGCCCGGCGGGGCAGTAGCCATGGCTGACCTCGATCTTGACATTAGGGGCATGACCTGCGCCTCCTGCGCTAGCCGAGTTGAACGTGCGCTGTCGGGCGTTGACGGTGTGACCGCCACCGTCAACTACGCCACCGAGAAGGCGCGTATCCAGGCTGAGCGCATCGACACGGCCGCGCTGATCTCTGCGGTCGAGGCCGCTGGATATCAGGCCACCCTTCCCGCGCCGCCCAGTGCGCCGCAGCACGGCGAACCAGATGACAGCCGTGATCAGGAGTCTGCCGCACTGCGACACCGACTGATGATCTCGGCTGCCCTCACGGTGCCGGTTGTCCTGGTGTCGATGGTCCCGGCGCTTCAGTTTCTCTACTGGCAGTGGGTGGTGCTCATTCTGAGTGCTCCCGTGGTCGTGTGGGGGGCCTGGCCCTTTCACCGTTCCGCCGCCCGTGCTGCCCGTTCCGGTGCTGCGACGATGGATACCCTCGTGAGCCTCGGTGTCATCGCCGCCTTTGGGTGGTCGCTCTATGCCCTATTCTTCGGCACAGCAGGCATGCCCGGTATGCATATGAGCTTCAGGCTGTGGGGCTCGATCGAGAGCGGATCCAACGAAATCTACTGCGAGGTTGCTTCGGCGGTGACCGTATTCCTGCTCGGCGGCCGCTACATCGAAGCGCGGGCCAGAAAACAGTCCGGGGCGGCACTGCAGGCACTTCTTCACCTGGGTGCGAAAGAAGCGAGCCTGTTGCGTGACGGTATCGAGACTCGGGTGCCCGTCGACTCTCTTGTACCCGGCGACATCATCGTGGTGCGCCCGGGTGAGAAAATAGCCGCCGATGGTATCGTCGCCGATGGTGCTTCGGCAGTGGATGTCAGTATGCTCACCGGCGAGTCACTGCCCCGAGAAGTGGATCGGGGCGACCGTGTGGTGGGCGCGACCATCAACGTCGCTGGGCGGCTCACGGTCGAGGTGACGAGGGTGGGTGTCAACACCGAAGCTGCCCGTATCGCGCGTCTCGTTGAGGAGGCGCAACAGGGCAAAGCAGAGGTGCAACGACTGGCTGATCGGGTTTCGGGCGTGTTCGTGCCGGTGGTGATCGGGCTTGCTGCCATCACTTTCCTGACCTGGCTGGTGCTTTCCGGTTCCGTCACGCTGGCCTTAACCGCCGCGATTGCGACGCTGATTATTGCCTGCCCCTGTGCTCTAGGCCTGGCGACGCCAACCGCGCTACTGGTCGGCACGGGCCGCGGCTCGCAGCTGGGAATGATCATCCGCGGCCCGCACGCCGTGGAGCAGGCGCGTGCGCTTGACACCATCGTTCTCGATAAAACCGGGACGGTGACCACAGGAATAATGCGCGTCGCAGCGGTCACGGCGACGGCAGCGAGCTCCGAGCACGAGGTGTTGCAGGCCGCTGCTGCTGCCGAGGAAGGCTCCGAACATCCGGTGGCACGGGCGATCCTGGAGCATTCTCGTGATCGAGGTGTTGTGGCCTTGCGCCCAGAATCTTTTGTGGCTCATGCGGGTCAGGGGGTTCAGGCCATAGTTGAGGGCAGGATCATTCTGGCGGGCCGGGTGTCTTGGCTGGCTACCGAATGGTCGATTCCGGTTGATCCGGATGCCACCTCCGCCAGTGCTGCAGCCGAAAACGATGGGGCCACCGTGATTGCTGTGGCCTGGGATGGCCAGCTCCGCGGCACTATAGCCGTGCAGGATGAGCTCAAGAGCACCAGCCGCGAAGCGGTGCAACGGTGTCGCGACCTGGGGCTGCATCCCGTGCTCCTCACCGGCGATAGCCTTGGTGCTGCCTCCGCGGTTGGCGCTGCTGTATCCATCGACGAGGTGCACGCCGCGGTGACACCGCAGGGCAAGCGTGAGCTGATCCAGGCTCTTCGGGGCGAAGGCCGAGTGGTGGCTATGGTCGGCGATGGGGTCAACGATGCGGCAGCTCTCGCGGCAGCCGACCTGGGGATCGCAATGGGGGCTGGAACCGATGCCGCAATTGCTGCAAGCGATATCACCGTAACCAGCGGTGATCTGCTGATGGTGGTGGAATCCATCCGCCTGGCTCGACGCACCTTCGCCACCATCAAAGCCAACCTGTTCTGGGCCTTCGCCTACAATCTTGTCGCTATTCCGGTGGCGATGCTGGGGCTGCTGAATCCGTTGATCGCCGGAGCTGCAATGGTGTTGTCGTCGATTTTTGTGGTAACTAATAGTTTGAGGTTGCGGCACTTCACGCTCCACAGCTGAGCATTCTCAGGATGACGCTACGCTGGAGCTCCGGCCACTGTCACTGCTGACATCGAAAAGAGGTAACTCGTGGGGACCCTGCTGTACGGACATTCCGGAACCGAGATTGCCTTCGATGATCGAGCGCTGGCGCACCTCCAGATCGTTATTACCGCCAAACTCCGCCGACGTGAGGGTTTCGTTTTTTCGTGGACGGGTGCCCCCGGTTCGGGTAATGGGCGCAGCGCGATTTGGCTCGATCCTAGTAGCACTCTGTTTTTCCGCTACCTCGGCAGCAGGCCGCCCGTCATTAATCGTGAGTGGATTGAGGTGTTGGCAGCGTCATCCAATAACCCGGGAGGTTTGGTGTTCACCACCGAACCAGAACCCTCAACCGACACATCGTCGGCACGATGATGACCATCGTGCCGACTCTGGCAGCGCCGTGGGACGCGACGCTTACTGAATCCGAGCACCAGCTCATCCTCTATTTCATGGGAATTGCTGTGCTAGCCCTCGGTGCCGGATTCGTCAGAGGCCTCGTCACCCGGGCTGAGGTGGGCGTGCGATATCGGGCCGCGACCGTGGCCAGACTCGGGGTACTGGGCATCGCCGCAGTCACCTATTTGTTCATGATTGTCATGTTTCTGATGGGGTATGAGTCGACTTCGGCGGGTTGGGTTCCCAATGAGTTTGCCATCAACTCTCTGGTACCGCGGTATTCGGATTGGTCTCTCACCGTCCCCTTGCTGTGCGTGGAATTGCTGGCGGTGACCACTCTGATAGGCTCGGCCGCTCGGCGAGTACAGGCCCTAGCGATGGGTTCTGCTTTCGGGATGATTTTCACCGGTTTCCTTGGGGCTGTGGTGATCGATGGTGGTACGAACCCCCAGGCTACGCTGCCCTGGTTTGTGGTAAGTATCGGGTTTTGGATCCTGACAAATATGGTTCTCATTCGTGCCGTGCGACTCGCAATTCCGGGCTTAACGGATGAGGCAGGCAGGCTTCTGACTAGGGCGACCCTGCTGCTGCTGGGTGGCTGGGTGGTGTATCCCTGCGTGACAGCGATCCAGATGATTGCTTTCGGCGGTGAATGGACAACCACCCTGCAGATTGTGCTCTGCATAGCCGATGTGGTGGTAAAGGTGGGTTTCGGTAGCCTGATTCACAGCGTTGCCAAGCTGCGCACCGCCGAGGATGTTCGGGCCGGCGAAGATCTGCATCCTGAAGCAATCTGGATTTCTTCGGTCAAGCAATCGGATGCCGGTCAGCCGCGAGAAGTTTTTCTGGAGGAAAGCTCCGTGGTGCATGCGCCGCGACACCGACCTCCAGCTGGTTCGGCCTGGGGAATGTCGCCCGAAGAGGCGCGCGCCATGCCCGATGTCACGCCACCGGATTCCTAGATGCCGGGGATCTCAGGCCAAGCGACTAGATATGCTTGGCCGAGCGCACCCTGAGGGCGGGCCTCACCATTCGAATCCAGGCCCACAGTGCGAGGCACAGCGTAGCACTGGCGAGTGTGACACCGATCAATAGCGGGACCGGGAATTTTGCCCCACCGATGATGATGACACCGGTCATCGTCGCCGCGACGAAAGCGAGCACCGCCCACGCAGTGCGCGACCATTCGAAGATGAGCCGACCAGGCATTCCGCTGACTGGCAGCGCCAGCACCACGGCTGAGCCGAGCGCGGCAATACACAGTCCGGCCAGGCTTTCGCTCAGCAGGGAGGGGAGAAAACCGTCGACCGGTCCGATCATGCTGTGGGCAAGCCACGCTCCCACACCGAGTGCAACGGTCACGACGAGCTGCCCGAGGGCGACAATCCCGCGCGAGCGATCGGCAACCTGGCTGGCGAACGCTGCGGTCATCACCACTCCCACAATGAAGGGAGGCTGGATGCCACCGCTTCGAGAAAACAGGGCAGTGAGTGCGGCAATAGCAAGAAAGAAGGGGACCAGCCTGAACCGAGCTGGACTGCCCAGGCGTCGGCTCATCACGGCCCCGGTGACGGCAACCGCCAGCACATTGAGGAGAACCAGCGCGAGGCCGAGTGCCATCACCAGCCGCAGGTAGCGCACCTCCGCTTGGATGCCGCCGGCCAGCGCAGCTAAGGCAACCGCTGCTCCCAGGGTGCCAATAAAGATGGTCCGCGGTCGTAGCAGGGGTTTTTCTGAGTTGTTCAGGCGGCTGTGATCACGAGCGAAATAGTGCCGGGGGAATCGCTCGCGCAGGGCAGAAAACAGCAAACGTAACGGCACGGCGATGAGCAGAATAAATCCAGCTCCCACTATCGTGCCCCACAGCCAGGTGAAGGCTGTCGTTGATCCTGCCGCCGTAATCCCCGCTCCGTAGTCGGTGGGCGTATCCCAGGTTTCTAAGGGAGGTAGCGAGGATGTTCCGCCGACGGGCGGGGGCAAGGGAGGTAACAGCGGCTGGATCGGGCTCGGTGCTGCGGCAACTCGGGGTGAGGGTGATGGTGATGGCACCACCGTGGGTTCTGGGGTGGCTGTAGGGGTTCGAGCCAGGGGCGTGTTGCGACTTTCTGCCGGCGGCGGCACTGCTGCCGATTTTGAAACTCTGATCGGGATGCCGCTGCTGGCACCGCTTGGATTGCCCGCGGTATCCCACTGAATGCCCTGCACCGTATGCTGACCCTCGGGGATGCTCGCAACACACGACCAGCGCTGCGCCGAGACCTCGTCTGAGCAGCTCAGCGTTCCGTCGACAAAGACCTCGACCCGACTGTTTTCTTCACCAGCTCCTGAGAATGCCGTGGACTGGCTACCAAGCTGCGCCCCGGGAACGGGTTGACTGAAGGTGGGCACGGCCGGCGGCTCCCTATCGACCTGCACGGTGACGACAGCACTTGCCCCTCCGGGTTGGCTGTCGTCGTCGTTCCACGTTTGTCTTGCTGAGATTCGGTATTCTCCTGATGAGTCCACCGAGAGTGGGCATGACCAGAAGCCATTCGGCTGTACAATTCCTGGGCATTCGCTGGCTGCACTGCCGGCGAGCACGATTCCTGAGCCGGGAAACCCGGTGCCGGTGATCAGCCCCGTGGTCACAATGGGCGAGGTGCCATCGATGGTGGGAGCGTCGAGTGCTCGCACCGTCACCCTGGACTGGAGTGGTGGTTGCTGCGGATTTTTCGAGTATTGAAAGATGGTGATGGTGTTGCGGCCATTGGGCGCGTTGAAGGTGCAACTCCACCGGGTTTCTGAAGTTTCTGTGCTGGGCACGGTGCAATACGGTTGGCCTCCGGTGAGCGACTGGACCTCAACCCGACCTGCCGGGTCTTTGGTCCCGGAGATGGTCACGGCAGAGGAGGCAAAGAGTGTGTCGTTAATCGGCGAGGTAATCACTACGGGTTCCAGTGGTGGCGATGTCGCAGAGGCACTGTGGGGGAGGTTCGTAGCCGAGGCGATGGGCACGCCCATTGCTGAGACCAAGCCCAGTGCCGAGACCACGAGCGTCAGCAGGAGAAAAGCTGCGGGCGCAACAACAAAGTTCGCCCCACGATG
The DNA here is from genome assembly GCA_051646885.1 of Rhodoglobus sp. Classification (GTDB taxonomy): domain Bacteria; phylum Actinomycetota; class Actinomycetes; order Actinomycetales; family Microbacteriaceae; genus Rhodoglobus. Next base: position 6,386 of record JBOFDJ010000094.1, on the reverse strand, counting down.
GCGGGCCGAACGTCGTTGAACTTTCTCGTCGTGCAACTTCACCGTGTATCGAGTTCAGCAAAAGAAGCGACGACAAGTCAAATTTTCCGCATGAACGTTACCAAGAATTCAGATGTGCTGGATGCCCCAGTCGGCACGCGCGCGATCAGGGGCAACCATGCTCCGGGCTTCTGCGCTGCGGTGAGGCACATACTGACCTACCATGGTGGTGAGGTCATCGATGAGGATGTCGGGGTACCGTGGCGAAGGGCAAAGTTGTGAGCATTTATCCGGGGAGCCCGTGGCGCAATTGGGGGCGTTCGGTGAGCGCGCATTCCGCCTATGCGGCGAAGGCGGGTTCTGTTGCGCAGGTCCAGCAAGCTGTCGCTTTTGCTCGGGATCGGGCTCTCGGTCTGCGGCCGATCGGCGCGGGCCATAGCTTCGCTGCCATCGCTGCCACCGACGGGGTGCAGCTCGACCTGGCGGCGGTCAGCGGCTTAATCTCAGTTGCTGCCAGCTCGGTGACCGTAGGGGCGGGAACCTACCTCCACGAGTTGCCCGCCATACTGGCACCACACTCCCTGGCCCTAGAAAATATGGGTGATATCGATCAGCAGAGCGTTGCCGGGTCCATCTCTACCGGAACCCATGGAACCGGCGGAAATTTTGGTGGTCTGTCGACTCAGGTCGAGGCGATGACCCTGGTGACCGCTGATGGTGCCCTTCTTCGGGTCAGCGAGAACGAGAATCCCGAACTTCTCCCTGCTGTATGTCTTAGCCTTGGCGCTCTCGGGGTCATTGTTGATGTGACCCTGAGGTGTGTTCCGAATTTCATGTTGCACGCCGTTGAACGTGCCGAACCGCTTGAGGATGTTCTTGACAACTGGGAACAGCGGGTCAACGCCGTCGACCATTTCGAGTTCTATTGGTTCGCCCATACCAGCTCGGCGTTGACCAAATCCAATACCCGTCTACCCGGCGATACGACACCGAAACGTCAAAACCGGCTGGCTGCCTGGATCGATGACGAGTTCATGCCCAACAATCTCTACCGGGTGCTGTGCGAACTTGGTGTGCGAGCACCCTCCACCACGCCTCCGCTGAACCGTCTCTCGGAACATCTCGTCGCTACGCGGGAGGTTGTGGATAGCTGGCATTCGGTTTTTACCTCCCCGAGGCGGGTGCGGTTTCGCGAACTGGAATATGCGATCCCGCGCGATAAAATTCCTGAGGCACTGCGCGAGATCCGAGCGACAATTCAGCGCAAGGGATGGCGCATCACCTTCCCGGTCGAGGTTCGGGCCGCGGCCTCCGACCAGATCTGGCTTTCGACTGCCTATGAGCGCGAGACCGGCTACATCGCCGTGCATCGCTACTATCGTGAGGACCCGACCGAATACTTTGAAGCGGTTGAGGCCATTATGCGCGAGTTCGGTGGTCGCCCGCACTGGGGGAAGATGCACAACAGCACCGCCGCCGAGCTGCGTGCCGTGTATCCGCGTTTCGACGATTTTCTCGCGGTTCGCGAACGGCTCGACCCGGAACGTCTGTTCGCCAACGACTACCTCTGCTCAGTGCTGGGGCTCTAGCCCGCCGCCGCTCGCCGCCGCGGTGCACCGCTCGTGCACCGCGGCGGCGGGCGAAAAACCGCTCGCGGCGGGAGCAAGTCACTCGCGGCGGGAGTAGCCACTCCCGCCGCATGCTATCAACTCCCGCCGCCGGGACGTGCTCTAGCCCTCGCTGCCGCGTGCCCATCGCGCCGCGCATCGATCACTGAGGGTCCTGAGCGCGGTCGATACATTCGCTTGGACATCGTGAGGGATCGAAGAAAACGACCCGACCAACCGAAAACTGGAGCCCCCTGTCGGATTCGAACCGACGACCCCCGCTTTACAAGAGCGGTGCTCTGGCCAACTGAGCTAAGGGGGCACTGAACCTCCACCATGATACGCGGGCTGGCGGCTGTGGTTGACATTCTGCCTCCCGGTTTCGCCATCCCGCATACGTCGCGGCGATTTTATCCCTCCTTAAACTCCAGCGAGAGAGAGTTCATGCAATACCGGTCACCGGTGGGAGTCTGGTGCGCGTCGTCGAACAGGTGGCCCAGGTGCGAACCGCAGGTTCCGCAGAGCACCTCGGTGCGCGTCATCCCCAGTGAGGTATCGGTCTTGAGCTCGACGACTTCCGGGTTTATCGCTTCAAAGAAGCTTGGCCAGCCTGAACCGGAGTCGAATTTTGCGCCGCTCCTAAAGAGCTCGGCGTTGCAGGCACCACAGGTGTATATGCCGTCGCGTTTCTCGTCAAGAAGGGCCCCGGACCACGGCCGTTCTGTTGCTGCTTGACGCAGAATCGGGTACCGCTCACCTAACTGATCGCGCCATTCCTGCTCAGTTTTGTTAACTCTGTAGGACATTTCTTTTCCCTCCTCATCATGAGGACAGTGTCATCCGTGCATTAAACTTGTGTTCGTGTCTGAACTGCGCGTCGTTTCGCGTTCGTGGAGCGAACTGAGCATTGATGATGTGTATTCGATACTAAAGCTGCGCACGGATGTTTTTTTCATTGAACAAAAGGTCGATGAAGAAGAATTGGATAATCGCGATCAGGAGCCCGCCACGCGGCATTATTGGATTGCGGATGCCGACGGCACAGCAGCCTATCTCCGCTTGTTAGTCAACGACGAGCCTGAGCATCTGGATGCCCGTCACATCATCGGTCGGGTTGTGGTGCGTGCTGATCGTCGAGGTGAAGGTCTAGCACAACTTCTGCTTGCCCGCGTTCTCAAGGATTTCGAGTCTGAGGCTCTGCTGCTGCACGCCCAAGAATATGTGGCCTCTCTCTACGCCAAGTTCGGGTTTCACGCTGTCGGTGAACCCTATGAAGAAGCCACCATCACGCATATTTCGATGTACAAAGCGTCGAGCCCCTAGCTGTCCGGCACGGTCGAGTAGCCCGGCATAGCCAAACAGTCCGGATTGACCAAACAGCCCGGCATGACGGGTGCAACTCAGCCGAGGGTGAATTCGAAATAAGCCCCGTCTGCATCATGCTCGATCTTGGCTGCACCTTTCCACTCGGAGAAAGCCCCCGTCCCGGTACCGGGGATGATATACCCGAAAGCCGAGGCAACCTCAGGGTGTTGCACGGCGCCGTGGTGGATGGTGACCTCCCCGCTGACGCCATCGAGCGTTCCCGTGATCCGCTCGGCTGCAAGATAGCCACGACTCTCTTCTATTCCCGATGACATGAACAACAGGAGACCTTCGCCGACGATTCCCTCGGTGTAAGTCTTTCGCATGACAAGCGGGCTGACCCAGTCCGAGCTCGATTCGGCTGAGCTTATGCCAGGGATCGTCGAAGGCTCGTAGCCTGTTACGGTGAAGCGTGCCGTGAAGATAGTCATGGCGCGATCATAACGACCGAGACCGACAAAGCCGAGACCAAGATCGTGATCCGGCAGCATCAGCGCCGTTCACCCATTTCCTATCAGTAAACTCTGATTCCCTGACGAGCCAGCAGCACGCACCACAATTGACCCCAATCCCCGTATCATGACAGTGGAATGTGGAGAGTGTAAAGGATGAGCGCCTCACCGGAGCCCGTGAACGAGCCCCTGTTGGCCCTGTCGGCTCGCGACGCATCCATCCTCGACTTCGAACGAGATTGGTGGGGTCACGCTGGGCCGAAGGAAGAGGCGATCCGCCTCCAGTTTTCGTTCTCGACCGCGCGCTATTATCAACTTCTCAACACTGTGATTGATCTGCCCGAAGCGGTACGACACGATCCGATGTTGGTAAAAAGACTCCAGCGGGCTCGCGCTGCACGAACCGCCGCACGAGCCGCACGGGTCTTTCTTCACTCAGACCACCGCGGTATCATCGCGCCCGACGAAGAATCGACCACCTGAACAATGGCCTATCCCGAAGACCGATTTGATCACCTTCCTGACGATCTGCATCGCATCGGTGCACATCGCAGCCCAGAGAAGACAGGGCGTGCGTGGATCGGCTTAGCCTGGGCAGCTTTGGCAACTCTGATTCTGGTTGTGGTCGGTCTGTTCGCGCTGAGAACCTTCACGGGAATAGATTTTGCGTTGCCGTTGATGGGCTCCCCCCAGAGCCCTAGTCCCAGCGCGACCTCTTCCCCTGCTCCTACCGCTGAGCCCGTCCTCGATCCCAACACACTCGATCCGAACCGCAAGATCACGGTGTCGATCTACAACGGCACGCCGACCGAGAAGCTCCAAAATACGGTGGGCAGCGCGCTTGCAGACGAGGGTTGGGTGATCAACACCGAAGCGCTGGCTGCCGCCAACGACGAAAAGAAGACGACAGTTTTCTACAGTGATGCTGCTAATGAGGATGTCGCCCGCGGCCTGGTAGCGACCTTAGGCATCGGCGACATTCGCTTGGTCCCGGCGGAGACATTCCCCGGTAGTCCCATCGCCATCGTGATAGGGCTCGATTATCCCGGAGCGGCAACCGAGGGGTGATGGCGGAGGTTGCGCGCTGCCTTGCACTCACCATCGGCGAGTGCTAATTTATCTCTTGGCACTCGCATGTTCCGAGTGCTAACGAACTCGCTTGTCTGACGTCCGGGAGGGACGAGAAACACACATGGCAAAGATCATTGCTTTTAACGAAGAGGCCCGTCGCGGCCTCGAGCGCGGCCTCAATATTCTGGCCGATGCAGTCAAGGTCACCCTCGGCCCGCGCGGTCGCAACGTCGTTCTCGAGAAGAAGTGGGGAGCTCCCACCATCACGAACGACGGTGTGTCGATTGCTAAAGAGATCGAACTCGACGATCCCTACGAAAAGATTGGTGCCGAGCTCGTCAAAGAGGTCGCCAAGAAGACGGATGACGTCGCTGGTGACGGAACGACAACCTCGGTCGTGCTTGCGCAGGCCCTCGTGCGCGAAGGTCTGCGCAATGTTGCAGCCGGAGCTGACCCGATCAGCCTTAAGCGCGGTATCGAGAAGGCTACGGCAGCGGTCATCGAGGCACTGATCGCCAGTGCAAAAGAGATCGAAACCAAAGAAGAAATTGCCGCCACGGCTTCCATCTCCGCAGGGGACCCAGAAATCGGTGCCCTGATCGCCGAGGCTATTGACAAGGTAGGCAAAGAGGGCGTCGTCACCGTTGAGGAGTCGAACACCTTCGGCACTGAGCTTGAACTGACCGAGGGAATGCGTTTCGACAAGGGCTACCTGTCGGCATACTTCGTTACTGACCCCGAGCGTCAGGAGGCGGTCTTCGAAGACCCATACATCCTGATCGTTAACAGCAAGGTCTCGAGCATTAAAGACCTGCTCCCGATTGTCGACAAGGTGATCCAGAGCGGCAAGCAGCTGCTCATCATTGCCGAGGATGTTGATGGCGAAGCTCTTGCGACCCTGGTGGTAAACAAGATTCGTGGAATTTTCAAGTCCGTTGCCGTCAAGGCTCCCGGATTCGGTGACCGTCGCAAAGCTCAGCTCGCGGATATCGCGATCCTCACGGGTGGTCAGGTGATCTCTGAAGAGGTTGGCCTCAAGCTCGAAAACGCGACCCTCGACCTTCTCGGTCGCGCGCGCAAGGTCATTATCACCAAAGATGAGACCACCATCATCGAGGGTTCGGGTGACGAAGAGGCCATTGCCGGTCGCGTCAAGCAGATCCGTGCCGAGATTGAGAACACCGACAGCGACTACGACCGCGAGAAGCTCCAGGAGCGTCTGGCGAAGCTCGCTGGTGGGGTTGCGGTCATCAAGGCTGGTGCGGCAACCGAAGTTGAACTCAAGGAGCGTAAGCACCGCATCGAGGATGCAGTTCGCAATGCTAAGGCAGCCGTTGAAGAGGGTATCGTCGCCGGTGGTGGTGTTGCTCTCATCCAGGCTGGCAAGGTCGCCTTTGACTCGAAGGTCGTTTCTGGTCTTGAGGGTGACGAAGCAACGGGCGCAAACATCGTCCGGGTTGCCATCGACGCTCCGCTCAAGCAGATCGCTCTCAACGCGGGTCTCGAGCCCGGTGTTGTCGTAGACAAGGTACGTAACCTTGCTGTCGGTCAGGGCCTTAACGCCGCGACTGGTGAATACGTTGACATGCTTGCTGCAGGGATCAATGACCCGGTCAAGGTCACGCGTTCTGCCCTTCTCAATGCTGCTTCTATTGCTGGGCTCTTCCTCACGACCGAGGCTGTTGTGGCAGATAAGCCTGAGAAGAATGCCCCTGCGCCGATGGGTGACCCCTCGGGCGGCATGGACTTCTAGAGCCTGCTCTCCGCAGCTTCTTGCGCGCGGCCACCATGTCGAGTGCGAGTTCAGCACCATAGTCTGAGAAACGACCGGTCCCCTTGGGGCCGGTCGTTTCGTTGTGTGCTCAGGTCTATCTGTGCTCAGATTACTTGCGCACAGGTCATCTCCGTGCGG
>JBOFDJ010000093.1:0-2353 GCA_051646885.1 Rhodoglobus sp. | reverse complement strand
ACCAGCGATGCTCGACCCCCAACACCTGCTGGGCCTGGGCCATCTCCCTCCGGCGGAGGCCGGCAATGTCACGTTCTGCCATCGCCCGAGACGCTAGGGCGTCGCCCAGCACATCACCACGCTCGCCACCCGTGCAACTAACCACCACCACCCGAGCACCGGCACGGGCGTAAGCGGCATAGGTGGCAGCGCCCTTGCTCGACTCGTCGTCAGGATGCGCGTGTACAGCGAGTAAGCGCCTCACCGAACTCCTCAAGGTAGTAATCTATGGAGTCCCAGCCTAATGGAGTCGCGTGTGCCCCACCCTGAGCCGCCAGTGGATGCTCATCACAGTGCCATCCTCGACGCACGCTACGGACGCACCCCGGCGGCGCGGCGGCGTTCCCGCTGGCTCTTTGTCGTGTGCGCCCTCGGTCTTGTCGGCATCCTTGTTGCATGGTTGGTCTGGGGTGCGCTGCTGGGTGCCCCGGCCCAGTTTCAGGCTGTGGACACTAAACACACCATTATCGACAACAGTGCTGTCGAGGTGAGCTGGCAGTTCACCGCACCGGCGGGAACCTCCGCCCGCTGTGCAGTCCAGGCACTCAACTCAACCTTCGCCATTGTCGGCTGGACTGTGGTGGACATCCCCGCCTCCCGTGTCGGCACCCGAACGTTCACGAAACGCGTCCGTACCACCGAACAGGCTGTCACCGGCTTGATCTACCGCTGCTGGCTGACCTAGGGTAGTTCTCTACACCCCGGAACCGGTCACTGATGGCCGGTTCCTTTTCTGTAGAGAGGAGAGCATCGTGACAAACCATCACTCTGACACGTGGCTAACCCAAGAAGCTTTTGATCGACGCACAGCAGAGCTTGAGCAGCTCTCCGGCGAAGGTCGACGCGATATCGCGAAGAAAATCGAGGCGGCGCGCGAAGAGGGCGACCTGAAAGAAAACGGGGGCTACCACGCCGCAAAAGAAGAGCAGGGCAAGATCGAGGCGCGGATCCGGGTTCTCACCGAGCTACTGCGTCACGCGACCGTCGGTGAGGCACCCGCCTCCACCGGGGTCGTCGAGCCGGGTACCGTGATCACCGCCACCATCCTGGGCGAAGAATCCAGGTTCTTGATCGGCAGTCGTGAAATTGTCGGCGATAGCGATCTGGACGTCTACAGCGAGGGCAGCCCGCTCGGCATCGCCATTCTCGGGATGAAGGTGGGCGAGGAGACGAGTTACACCGCCCCCAACGGCAAGACCATCGCTGTGACGATCCGCACAGTAGAAACCTACCTGCCGTAGCCCCGGCATCCGAGCTTCACGCGATGTACGCGTCGACTAGAAGTCGATACGCGGCTCGTAGCCCTCATCCCGCAGCCGGGCCAGCACCTCGACGGCGTGCTCAGAACCGCGAGTCTCAATGTGCAGCTCAAGCTCAACCTGACTGATCTGCATCCCGTCACTGTGCCGGGTGTGGAGCACCTCAACGACGTTCGCGTTGGCCTCGGCGACGATGGCGGCGGTACGGGCGAGCTGCCCTGGACGATCAGGTAACGGGATGCGCAACCGCAGGTATCGCTCGGATGCCGCCAGCCCGTGGCTGATCACCCGCTCCATCATGAGCGGGTCGATATTGCCCCCGCTCAGGATCGCGACCGTTGTGCCGCTGGAGGCCACCTCGCCCGCAATGATGGCCGCCACCGCTGCCGCACCCGCCGGTTCTACGACAAGTTTGGCGCGCTCAAGAAGCATGAGCAGGGCTTGGGCTAGGTCATTCTCGCTGACAGTGACCACCTCATCTACCATCGCCTGCACAATCTCGAAATTGAGTTCACCCGGGCGCGCCACCGCGATCCCATCGGCAATGGTGGGTTGCACAGTAATTTCAGTCGGCACACCGTTGCGCAGTGACAGCGGATACGGCGCGGCATTGGCCGCCTGGACCCCGATCACCCGAATGCTGCGACCCTGCGCCGCCGCGCTCTGCTTCACCGCGCTGGCAACACCGGAGATCAGACCACCGCCACCGATAGGGACAACGATGGTGTCGACATCCGGCCGCTGTTGCAGGATCTCTAAGCCGACCGTTCCCTGCCCCGCGACAACATCATGATGGTCAAAAGGATGAATGAAAACCGCGCCGGTGGTGCGGGCAAGCTCTGCTGCGGCGCGCAGCGGTTCACTGACGGTGTGCCCGCGCAAAATAACCTCGGCACCATAGGCCCTGGTGGCCTGCAGTTTGGGCAGTGCAACGCCCAACGGCATGAAGATCGTGGCCTTAATTCCGAGCTCGCGTGCGGCAAATGCAACGCCCTGAGCGTGATTGCCAGCCGAGGCGGTTACCACACCACGAGCTTTCTCTTCATCGCTCAGCA
>JBOFDJ010000092.1:0-1999 GCA_051646885.1 Rhodoglobus sp. | reverse complement strand
CCGGCCTTCTGGTGTTCGCCGCCATTGTTACTCAGATTGTTGACCGTCTGGGGAGCGATGTTTTTGTCCCCAGTAAATATTTCACCTTATTTACCATCCAGTCGTCGCTGATGAACGTCGTGGTTCTTCTGGTCGGAGGCGTGCTCGCGCTGCGCCGCGTGAGCGACACTGTGCTCTACACCACCATGCGAATGTTGGTTGTGGTCTATGGGGTCGTCACCGGTGTTGTCTACAACGCCCTGATCCGGGGTGGCCCGCCCGAGGATGGGTTCACTCCGGTGCAGTGGCCCAATGAGGTGGTCCACGTAGCGATCCCGATTTTCCTTCTCCTCGACTGGTTGCTCTCACCGGGTCGCCCGGCGCTTCGATGGGCCGCGCTGCGCATTGTCATGATTTATCCCCTGTCGTGGCTTGCTTACACCCTGATTGCTGGCGCTGTGACCGGCTGGTATCCATACCCGTTCCTTCAGCCGGAAACCGGATGGCTGAGTGTATCGATCTATATCGTGGCCATCAGCGGTTTTGTGCTCTTTGTGGGTTTTCTGGCCGTGGCGTACAGCAGGCGCAAGCGTTCGCTAACGCAGAGTCCGAACCTGAGATGACTTGGGATGCCGACAGCGGCATCCCGGAACATAGGCTTGCTTCATGACTCTGTCGCTCGGCCTCCCCGCGGTGCGTCGCAACCCCGCGGCGAAACCATCAACCGCGGGCCGATCAGCGGACACCGGGCTCATCGATCAGCACGGGCGCACTGCCCGCGATCTCAGAATTTCTGTCACTGAAAAATGCTCCCTGCGCTGCACGTACTGCATGCCCGAGGAGGGGCTCGCCGTGATCGCTCGTGAGAACCTGCTAACCCCGGCAGAAATTGCACGGTTGGTCGGGATCGCCGTGCGTGATCTTGGCGTGCACGATATTCGGTTCACTGGCGGTGAACCTCTGATGCGAGCCGACCTGGGCGAGATTATCGGGCGCAGTGCTGTGGTGGCGGGCGGGGCATCCTTGTCCATGACCACCAACGGAATTGGCCTCGATAAGCGCATTGACGAGCTGGTGTCCGCGGGTCTGAACCGGCTGAATATCTCCCTCGACACTGTGGATCGCGACCACTTCGCGCGGCTGACCCGACGGGATCGGCTGCCCGCAGTGCTCGCCGGAATCGAGGCGGCGAAACGTGCCGGAATCGCACCGCTCAAAATCAATGCGGTGCTCATGCGTGACACCCTCGGTGGCGCTGTCGCACTGCTGGAATGGGCGCTGCGCAACGGTGCCAGGCTGCGATTCATCGAACAGATGCCGCTCGACGCTGATGAGGCGTGGGCGCGCGACAATATGGTCGACGCAGCCGAGCTTCTGGAGGTGTTGCGTACTCGCTTTATCCTCAGCCGACCGCATCGTGACGACCCTTCTGCCCCAGCCGAGGAGTGGCAGGTTGAGGGCTTCGCGCAGGAGGGAATCCCGGCGACTGTGGGCATCATTGCCTCCGTCACCCGCAGTTTTTGCGCTGCTTGTGACCGCACCAGAGTGACCGCCGAAGGGACGGTTCGATCCTGCCTGTTCGGTGATGATGAAACCGATTTGCGGGGCCTGCTGCGCAACGGCGCAACGGATGAGACCATCGCCGATTGGTGGCGCGCCGCCATGTGGGGAAAACAGAAAGGTCACGGTATGGAGCGGGAAGATTTTGTGCGACCACTGCGGAGCATGGGGGCAATCGGTGGCTGAGGGCTCACGAGATGAGAATTCGGTGGCTGAACACTCGGTGGTGGTGCGCTACTTCGCGGCGGCAGCGGAGGTGGCCGGCTGCGAGCAGGAGGTCTTACCCGCTGCATCCACTGTCGGCGAGCTCAGGGCAACCCTGATCGAGCGCCATGGCGAGCCCATGGCCCGCGTGCTCGCCGCAGGCTCGTTTCTTGTCGATGGTGTGGTGAGCCGTGACAACGCCCGCGCGGTCGGCGCTCGCGTCGATGTGCTGCCCCCCTTCGCCGGCGGCTGAGAC
>JBOFDJ010000091.1:0-19452 GCA_051646885.1 Rhodoglobus sp. | reverse complement strand
GGCTCAATGACCGAAGATGGAACGGCGGGCACGAGGCATCCTGTTGATGTATGAGTTTTTCACACAACCGTGATTAACAGACCTCGTGTCCGCACCCGATCAACCACCCGGCGAGTCACCTACCGGCGCAACCACTTAGGCTGTATGGGGAAATTTTCTCCCACACAGATTCAGGCCGCCCAGGAATACTGGCCATATCGTACAAAAACAAAAGAGCTGGCGGGTGTGTGGGGCGCGCTGCGGCAGGCCACGAGCAGTCTGCCTCCTGCGGTTCTGGGAAAGACTCTGCTGGAGCCTTATGCCGGGATCACGGACCGCTTTGACGAAGCAGTGCGGATCGTGAATGTCGATCCGGGACGCCCGACTCGCGTACTTCAGGATGTCATCACCTGCGAGCCATCAGGCTTCCGGTTCACTTGGTAGCACACGGGTAGGCCCTGCGGTATCTAGCCCCGATCATCATGGTCAAGTTTTCCATTAACGGCCTCCGTGTGCAGGATGGCGATGTAAAAGAGTCGCTGTCTCCTCGGCCTCGACTTGCTTCCAGCGGTGTTCTGTGGTCCTCTTAATGGTAACGGTGTGTCGTCGTGCCCGACGTTTTCGAGGCACCGTTGTACAGGAGAACCCGTGAGTACCCTTCGTCGCCGTCATCGCGCCACATTTCTTGAGCGAGTAAGACGGCATTGGCTGGTAGCCTCTCTTGCCGTCATTGCCGTGATTGCCCTCATCGCCTCCGGGGTGCAGTTCCTCGGTGGTGGTGGTCCTCTCGCGGCATTGGTAGCGGGATGCTCTCAGCGCGAGGTTCTCGTGGTCGTCGCCGATCCCTCCATTGCGCCAGCCCTGACCACGGTCGCCGAAGACTTCGATGGTGATCGTAAGAACTGTGCGACGACTCAGGTCCGGTCACAGGACTCGGCGGACACTGCTGCCCTGCTTGCCTCGGGAGCGGGCGGCGATATTGATGCTTGGGTGCCCGATTCGAGCATGTGGCTGGATCGCACCGCATCGGTTGCGACCTCCCTCGGTCGCACCGCCCCCAAGCTCAAAGCCGGAGACTACCTCGCTAGCACGCCTGTGGTGCTGGCTGCGCCAGCATCCCGGGCATCGGATTTTTCCGCGGAACCCTTGTCTTGGGCGACGCTGTTGACGGGAACGGTGGGCGCTGTGCTGCCGAATCCTGAATTTTCCGCAGCAAGTCTTGCCGGCTTATCGCAGATCAAGTCTGTGTCGTCGCCTACCGATCCTCGGCAGTTCGCTGGGGTAATGATCGAGTTGGGCAAGTCAATTCCCGAGTCTTCCGAGAAGGCTTTTGTGTTGGCGGCGCAGGCTGCCACGCCCACCGTAGTGATTACTACCGAACGCGAGGTTGCTGCGCATAACACGTCAAAGACCTCCGCGCCGCTGGTGGCGCTCTACCCCTCTGACGGTACTGTCGCTTTGGATTATCCGTTTATTGGTGTGCAGGGTGGCTCGGTTGAGCCGGTATCCAGTGCCGCAGACAGTACGGGTGGGCTCGCCGCCGGGAAGAGCACCAAATCCCCTGCCGCATCGAAGTTGCTGGCAGCCTTTTCGGCAGCGGCGCGATCTGCTACCTCCGTTTTTGTTGACCAGGGTTTCCGTAATGCTGACGGTGGCGGCGAGCTTGCTGTTGCTGGGGTCCTGGAGTCTGCTACTGCCGTGGATCCTGCAGCAGAGGGTGCCGTTCAACTCGAAATCTTGCGTGCATGGAGCGTATTGACCCTGCGTTCGCGGCTCCTAGTGGTGGTTGACGTCTCGGGATCGATGCTCGATCCCGCTAGCAACGGTTTACGACGCATCGATGTTTTCCAAGTGGCCGCCGGTGAGGCACTCGCGAAGTTCTCGGGTGAAGCCGAACTCGGGGTGTGGGTGTTCTCGCAGAACCGGGTTGGCACTCAGGACTGGGAGGATCTCGCTCCCATCGCACCGCTGTCTGATCCTGCTCATGTTCAGAACGTCAACGGCATTGTCGGTTCGCTACCCGCACGCGCCTATGGTGCCACCGGTCTCTACGACACTGTTCTTGCTGCTGTGATGCGGGTCAAGGAAGAGTATGACCCCTCGAAGATTAACTCCGTGCTGCTGATCACCGATGGCCAAAACGAGGACAGCAACGGTATCGACCTCCCCACCCTTCTCAACAACCTCAAGGCGATACAGGATCCGGCGAGACCGGTTCCGGTGATTTTGATTGGCTTCGGGCCAGACACCGATCTGGAGTCAATGACACAGATCGCCCAGACGACGGGCGGTGCGGCATACTCTGCTGCTGTTCCCGAAGATCTGGGCACAGTGCTGGTCGATGCCCTCAGTCAGAGGGCCTGCCGCCCGAACTGTTCTTAACCCACTCCTGTGGCGGGAGTACGTCACCGGTGGCGGGGGTTGCTGCTCCCACCACCCGATGTTTCATCCCGCCGGATGGGTCGTTAATCCCGCCGCGTGGTTTTCACAGAATAGTGTTCTTTGTGCTTCGTCGTGAGTCTCCCTCTGCGGCATGGTGAGGGAGCGTAACCTTGTGAAATGGAAAGACGGATGACTCGGCGAGCGTTGGCAGGCCTGGCCTTCGGGCTGTTCCTCGTCGTGGGGTTGATAGCAGTTCGAGTACTGGTTCCCCACTCTTCCGATGAGAATTTGCCGGACGTGGCTCGTGACTTTTTCACACTGTCGATAAGTGTGCTGGTTGAGTCGTTGCCTTTTATTTTTCTCGGTGTGCTGCTGTCAATTCTCGTGCAGGTGTGGTTACCAGCTACTGTCTTTGATCGTCTCATGCCGCGCTCGCCGGTCTTGCGTCGTGCTGTGGCGTCTCTGATGGGAGTGCTGCTGCCTGTATGTGAATGCGGTAACGTTCCGCTTGCCCGCGGATTGATCCTTCGGGGGTTGACCGTGTCAGAATCGGTCACATTTTTGCTTGCTGCTCCGATTCTGAACCCCGTGACAGTGATCACCACATATCAAGCTTTTGGCTGGGACCACGGTATTTTAGCCGGGCGGATCATCGGAGGTTTTGTGATCGCCAACCTGGTCGGATGGGTGTTCAGTAGACACCCACAGCAGCATCAGCTGCTGACGGCTAAATTTGAGGCGAGCTGCCACAAGAACCACGGACATCCGGAGCAGGGGCGTCGGCTGCACCGCAGCGTTACAGGATTTGCGGAGGAAACTAGTGCGATGCTGCCCGCTTTGGTCGTCGGTTCTGCCATTGCCGGAGCGATTCAGGTTGGGGTTTCTCGGGATATTCTTCTTGCTTTGGGTTCCAACCCGGTCTGGTCGGTATTGGCACTGATGGGGTTGGCATTCGTTATTGCGATCTGCTCGAATGTTGACGCGTTCTTCATACTGTCGTTTGGCTCTACGTTTATGCCCGGAAGTATCGTCGCTTTCCTCACCTTCGGCGCTATGGTGGACGTGAAGATGTTGGCTCTGCTGCGCACCACGTTCACAACAGCGACGCTACTCAGGATCACCGTGATAGTGGGCTTGTCTTGCATGATTATCGGATTCGGGGTGAACCTTCTTGGCTAAGAGCTTCCTTTCCCGCTGGCAGGGAGTTTTATTGAGCCTGATCGGAATTGTGTCCGTTTCTTCACTTGCTCTCACTGATCGACTGGGTTTCTATATTCATCCCCGGTACTACATCTTCACGGTAGTTATGGCGGTGATCGCTGCGGTTTTTGTGGTGCTCGCGTTTGCATTCCTGCCGAGTACCGGCACGACCGACGAGATCCACGATGCACACGGTAGCGATCACCATAAGTCGTCGCATCCGCGATCCACTGGGTGGTGGTGTGCTGTGAGTGTCGTCCTAGTGGCAGCGACGGCCGTAGCGTTGCTAGTTCTTCCCCCGGAGACTCTCACGACGTCGACGGTGAAGCAGCGCGCTCTCAATGGATCAGTGGCAACAACGTCATCAGAGGACTCCCAAAGATTGGTTGGAGGGGACTATAACTCCTTCACCGTTAAAGATTGGGCCGGGTTATTGCGCCAGGGCGTTGATGACAGTTACTTCGTCGGGAAGACGCCCACATTGGTGGGCTTCGCTACTGCGGATGTTGAAGACTCTGAGAACATTTTTTACGTGGCCCGCTTCATGATCACCTGCTGCGCGGTCGACGCGCAGCCGATTGGCGTTCCCGTTTACCTACCTGGCTGGCAGGATCAATACGACACAGATGATTGGTTAAGCGTGACCGGCTCCTTCATTCCTAACCCGAGCGGCAGCAGCATGCAACCTTTGGTGCTGTCGCCCGCGAACATCGTTGCAACTGATCAACCCAGCCAGCCCTATGTCTATTGATGATCTGTCCGACGGTGGAGCACGGGCGGATGAACATCAGAGTTTTAGCTTCCACCGAATCAGCTTGGGTCTCATTATTGTTCTCGCTGTCCTCGCTAGCGGGCTGGGGGTAATCAATGCTAACCAAGGCCCTCGGATCAGTTCTGTCGAGATGAACCAACAGGCCTTGATTGCCCGCTCAGGCCAGCGTGTTGTGGTCCGCGTTAACCAACCCCTGAACGATATTTCCCTTGACCAGTTGGAGATTTCACCGACGACCGAGGTATCGGAGGTTACTGTTGACCAGAACACGGTGACCCTGAAGTTTGCCCCCATCCTCGACTACGCGACAGATTACGCTGTGCGAATCGGCGTGCGTAGCGCCGTCACGGGGATAGAAGCAAAGCTTGATTTCACCTTGTCGACGCCTGATATCGACATATTGTCTCTCCAGCGAGAAACTGTGCAGGATTCGAACGGGCTAGACCAACCCGACCGGATTCTGCGTAGCACATTCTCCGGTACCACTGCGCCCGATACGGTTTTTGAGGGACCCCGTATCCAGGAGTACGCGCTGTTGCGTGATCTGCTTGCTGTGGTGACGTTGGGCGATGACGACACCCCTAAACTCACTCTCACTCCGCCATCGGGTGGCGCACAGACTTCTGTTGATCTAGGGGCCGCGAAAACGATTCGTGAACTGCGAGCGGCGAGCACTGGGGATATATTCGGTTATATTCTCGACGCTGGGTACCGTGCTGTCGGCCCGCGCAACACTCTCTATCTTTATGACCTGACCACAGCAGGCGGTGTTCCCACTCCGGTAGTGGGGTTCGGTGGTGCCCCTCTCTCAGTGCTGAGTTGGACTTTTGTGCCCGGTACGACCTCGCTGGTCGCACAAGGCGAGGACAATCAGTTGTATCTGATTAATCCTTTCGCCGACGGTGACCCAACCCCGCTGGGGCAACACGACGAAATTCGCGGTTTTATCCCCGGGACCGCGAGCCTCGTCGTCGCCAACCCCCTCAGCGGATCCATTATTGATCTAAAAACCGGAACTACGGTGGTGCTAGATCTCCCCGAACCGCAAGTATCTGAAGACCTCTATCCAGGCAAGCTTATTGTGCTAGGCCAAGACAGCTACGTCCAGCAGTACGCGAAGGTTAACCTCGAGGTTCCGGGCGATGAGCTTACCTCGGTTCTTGTTTACACCGGACCTACGGGAAGTCGCGAACTTTATCGGACGTCAACGCCGGGAAGCAGCATCCGCGACTACTGCCTGTCGCCTAACCGACAATACCTTGCCGTTGAGATTATCTCGAATGAAGGAATTCCGGATAATTACCCCATCGTCTATGGGTACAGCGCAAGTTCGACTATCTTCGTTCGGCTGGCGGACGGCACATCCACCCGTGGGATCAGCGGTTTCCTCCCGGATTGGTGCCGCTAGTACGCAACCTCTCAGCCTTTCTCCTTGATCGCCACAGTGCGCCTTCCGCGATGTGCGGTGTTCCGTCTCTGTGGGCGATGGCGGTTATTCGGTCGTGAGGACCGGAGCGTCGAGCTGGCTAGTGGGACTCTGTGCGAGAAGAGAGCGGTATTCAGGACTTTTTGTCATCAGCTCGTCATGCGTTCCCTCGGCGAATACACGTCCGTTGTGAAGGAATACCACGCGCGGCGCGCGTGCCATGGTGGCTAGTCGGTGAGTGATGATGATGGTGGTGCGGTCCGTCCGTTGTCGGGTGAGTGCTGCGCCGAGTGTGGCTTCACTCAGGGCGTCGAGGTGCGCGGTAGTTTCGTCCAGGATAAGCACGGCGGGGTTGCGGAGGAATGATTGCGCCAGGGCAAGACGTTGCCGTTGCCCGCCGGACAGTGTGGTGCCCGCCTCTCCGATTTTTTGATCGAGTCCATCCTTCCAGGAGTCGACCGTTTCTTTTAGTACCGCCTTGTCGAGTGCGTTCCAGAGATCAACATCATCCGAAGAGGGATTGGCAAGGAGCAGATTTGAGCGGACGGTTCCTCGGAACAGATAGGGATGCTGTCCAACCAGCAGTACCTCGGTGCGGAGCTGTTCCTGAGTTATCGCGGTTATCGGCACGCCGTCGAGCAGTATTCGGCCACTCGTGGGATCCCAGAATCTGACAAGTAATGCGGCCAGTGTTGATTTACCGGACCCCGATGCCCCGACAATCGCGACAGTGTCACCTGCGGCAATAGTCAGATCGACACCTGTTAGCACCGCGGTTCCTTCTTCGTAATGGAAGTGGATATTCTCCATATGAAGCGACCCGCTGCCGTTGACGGTCTGGGGATCATCCGGATCGGCAATGCTCGAGGGTGCGTGGATCACATCGAGCACACGTCGGGCGGCGGCGGATATCTCGCCGAGTTTCTGGAACAGGGAAAAAAGGGCGACAGCAGGTGCGAATGCGGCGCTGGTAAGGACCATTGCTACCGGGAAGATCGCCGGGTCAAGGTCGCCGCTCAGAGCGCGTTCGGCTTGGACGAAGAGCATGCTGATAGTTGTCACTGCTACGATCACGTCTCCGCCGCCGGTTTCAGCGCCGGAGCGGAGCGCATAGCTCAGCTTGCGGCGTTGCACACGGCGGGTGGCACTGATGACCTCGTCTCTGTGGCGAGCTGTTAAGCCCAACGCAAGAATTTCTCGTAAACTTTCGGAACCTTCGTAGGCCACAGCCGCTAGTCGGCCCAGTTCCGTGCGCACGTGAGAGCCTTGCCGAGCGTGGATGCTGGCAGACGCCCAGGGGAGTGCGAGCAGAGCGATGACGCCGCCGAGCGCGATCACCGCGCTCGGCCCGACTAGGGTGAAGAGCACTCCGGCAACCAGCAGGGGGCCGATAAGTGCGTTGATCGCTGAGCCGAGGGTATGTGCGTAGAACCACTCGAGTGCTTCGACGTCGGACATCGCCGAGCCCGCTACCTCTCCTGCTCGACGGTGCTTCATGCCATTCGGCGTGATCCGCTCGATAGCGTCGTGAACCCGCAGTCGCAGTGAATCGATGATCCGATAGGCCAAGAGGTGGCTTAACCAGGACTCTATCCAGGTGAATATTCCGTTCATCACAACGGCAGCAGCCAATCCGAGCGCAAGAGCGACTCCGATGCCGACATCCGCGTTGTGTGCGGCGACCGTGGCCGCCAGACCTGCGCTCAGTGCAGCAGCAGAAGCAGCGGCTAGTTGGTAGATGGTCATGCTCAGGGTCGAGCGGATGAAAAGTCTGCGTCGTTCAGTAAGCGCGCCGAGAAGTCGGATTATCGGTTCTAGTAATTGCCCCGCAGTTACCTCTGAGTTAATCGCGGTGCTCACGAAAGAACTCCGTCGAACTGGGCTGCATGCAATCGCGCTAGGAAACCTCTGCGGGCAAGGAGCTCACTAAAAATACCAGTCTCGACAACACAGCCGTTGTCGAAGACGATCACCTGGTCGACATCGGTAATCGATGCTAGGCGATGGGTGATGATGATAATCGTGCGTACTGAACCGTCGCGCCGCCGAGTCTGACGCAACCTGTCAAGAATCGCGTGCTCACGGCGCGCATCGAGAGCGCTTGAGGCTTCGTCCAACAATAACACTGGAGAATCTCGCAGTAGTGCCCGAGCAATGGCGAGGCGTTGCCGCTGACCACCGGAGAGTAGATTCCCGTTCTCGCCGATGGCAGTGTCGAGGCCACCTCGTGCCGATTCGAGCAGCTCATCCGCCCCTGCATCGTGCAGGGCCGCGAGCAATTCTGCTTCAGTCGCTGCGGGAGCAACCAAAAGCAGATTGTCACGGATGCTTCCACTGAAGAGAACCGGATCCTGCGACACAATTGATACGAAGCGAGAGCATTCCTCCTGGGTGAGTTGACTCGTCGCCACACCCGCCAACCGCACTTCACCCGTGTTCGGCACCGCAAAACCGAGAAGTACCGTCGCGAATGTTGATTTCCCCGACCCTGATGCCCCCACGATTGCCACTGTTGTGCCCGCATCGATCCTGAGAGACACGTCACTGAGTGCGGCCTGTTCTGAGCCGGGATACCGGAATGACACGGCGACGGCTGTCACGGTGGCCGACGGGTTCCCGATGGGGGGGAGCAGTGCTGGTGGGCTTGATGGTAGCTCTGAGAGCTGGGGCTGCGAATCTTTTGCCGTGTTCGGTGTGTTGCGATGACTCGGAGAGTCCAGCACTGCAAGAACTCGATTCCCTGCGGAGACTCCCATGTAGCCGGCGTGCCAGTAGCTGGCCAAATCCCGGAATGGCCGGAACGTCTCGAAGGCTAACATCGTGATGAGAAAGAGCGACTCCGCGTCTAAAGCGCCACTGTGTACGCGGAGCACGCTGATGGTCAGCGCTACTGCAGGACCAGCTATGAGGAAAAAGCCGGTCAGGCCGGACTCGACGAGCGAGAGGCGCAGTTGCGCGAGTGTTGCTGCTAACAGCGTCTCACTGGCTTTGACGAGCTGAGCGCGTCGGAGTCGGGCAGCCCCAAGTGCTTTGAGCGTCGGCATCCCTCGCACTGAGTCGATGACATCGGCGTGTAGGGCTGAGTAGGCACCCCAGTGCTCGGCACCACGACCGGCCATCGCTGTGTCCCAGAGTCGCGGAAGAAACGGGACAACGACTGCCATGCCGCCGACAATCAGACCGACGACCGGATCGATGACTATGAGGACAATGACGAGAGATATCGTGGCCAGAAAAGTGACAAAAATTTGAGGAATGTAGCGCCCAAAGTAGGGTTCCACGTTTTCTACTGCATCAACGAGAAGCGACTGTCGTTCTCCGCTGCGGGACTCGGTGTTAGCAATAGGCCCAGCCTTAATTTCCGCGTCGAGGATGCTCATTCGTAGCTGCATCTTGATCCGGCTGGTGACACCGTGAACCGTGAGTTCTCGCAGCATTAACAGGGCGGGGCGCATCATCAACGCGATCATGATCATCACAACCGGCACGATCAGATCACTCAGTGTTAACCCGGATACGACTCCGGTGAATAACTCAGCAATCGCCACGGCATGGATGACCGACACCCCAGTCAACGTCAGCCCTGCGACTATGACCGCGAGCAGCAAGAATCCGCCGGGTCTGGCAAGCCTGAGCAAACGAAGATGAATCACGGAGCCTCGAGTCTGATTTGACTTCTCTTGTGAGAATGATTATCAATTAGTAGCACAGACCACCCAGCGAAAAGAAACCCGTGACCACCTCAGCCCTCAGCCCTCCTCTCTCGTCTATCGACGCCCCTGAGCTGTCTGTTGGCCAGCCCGGTCGGGGGCGTTTCCCCCGGCGAGCAACGCCAGTGCTCTGGGTCTGTGGTTTGAGTGTCGCCCTCGTGGCCTCGGCGATCATCACGGTGGGCATCGGTCCGGTTGCGATCGCGCCCGAGGTTGTTGCAGGGATCATCATCCACCGCACGTTCGGACTCGGAGATGTTGCCGCGGCCTCGGATGACAACATTGTGTGGCTTATCCGCGTTCCGCGCGTTCTCCTGGGGATCCTTGTCGGTGCAGCTCTGGCGATGACCGGAACTGCCGTGCAGTCGCTGGTGCGAAACCCTTTGGCTGACCCCTACCTTTTGGGAATATCTTCGGGTGCTTCCACGGGTGCTGCACTCAGCATCCTGTTTGGCTTCGGTGCGGCTGCGGGCGCTCTTGCTCTGACCGGCAGTGCTTTTCTGGGTGCCGTCGCGGCGATCATCCTTGTCTTCCTCATTGCACGACTCGGAGGCCGACTCATTCCTTCACGGTTGGTATTCGCCGGTATCGCGGTGAGTTTCGCACTCACGGCACTGACCAAGTTTCTGGTATTCGCAAGTGATTCTCGTGATGGCACCAGGGCAGTGCTGTTCTGGATGCTCGGTTCCCTCGGACAAGCTCGCTGGCAGTCGCTCCCTATCGCACTGGGTGGGGTCGCTCTCGCGGTTGTGTTCCTCATGGCATGGTCGCGTCGGCTCGACGCGATAGCAATCGGCGATGACACCGCTCGCAGTCTCGGGACCGACCCGACCGCATTCCGTGCCCTCGCTGCACTAGTGGTGAGTCTTACTATTGCTGCCGCGGTGTCGGTATCCGGGTTGATCGGCTTCGTTGGACTTGTCATTCCTCATCTGGCGCGCAAGCTCGTAGGCTCTCGCCACCGCGCCTCGCTTCCGGTCGCCGCGCAACTTGGGGGGCTTCTGCTGATCTGGGCGGATGCCTTCGCGCGAACGGCGTTTGCGCCGCGAGAACTCCCGCTCGGAGTCCTCACCGCACTGATCGGAACCCCCTTGCTCATTATTCTCGTCCGTCGCCTCACATCCCGTTAATGTCGTCGCACTGATCTAGCTCCACCTGCACAAATCACCGTTACACCGAAAGAGAAAGCAGCACTCACTTCATGAGAAATCACCGATCCCTTGGCTCGCCAGCCGTCGCCGCTATCGCCGTTACAGCGTTTTTCCTTACCGCATGTTCCACGGATCCCGATACCAGCAGCACCGACTCCTCGGTTGTGGAGGGTTCCTACCCGCTTACCATCGAGAACTGCGGCGATGAGCTCACCATCGACAGCGAACCGATGAGCATACTCTCCATCGGCACCTCCGCGCTATCTCTTCTCGACGCGGCCGGGGCAGCTGGTCGCATCACTTCCCGTTCGGGTGAGTTCGGGGCTGCGTTACCTGTCGATCTCAAGACTGATCTATCTGCTGTTCCGATTGTGGATCCGTCCGACCCCAGCACGGAAAAGATCGTTGGTGCAAACACTGATGTGGTGGTGGGCTATGGGCTTTTCAACTCAACCGACGAAGACCTAGCCGCAGCTGATGTCACCAATATCGTTATTGACGGTGAGTGTAGTCATGATGCTGCGCTCACCGACGCTACTGATTTCGAGGCTATCTTTGCCGACATTGAGCGCCTAGGTAGTGTCTTTGGAACGGGCGACGTGGCAGCGCAGAACGTGGCAGCGCTGCGTACCGAGCTCGACGAATTGGGTACGAATTCCGAGACCGCCGACCCTCAGTCGGCGGCTGTTGTCTACTATTTCTCCTCCGCGTCACCCTTGTCGGCCCGAGGTGGGCAGGGCATCGCTAACGATATTCTCGACCGGGCTAACCTAACCAACGTCTATGGCAAGGAGGCATCGGTCTATGTTGAGACCAATATTGAAACTCTCCTTGATGCCGACCCCGAGGTCATCGTTCTTGCCTACGGCCTCCATGGAGAGAGCTTCGATACGGCTAAAGCGCAGCTGATAGCTGAGCCCGGCGCAGGTGACCTCACCGCTATAAAGAACAACGCGGTGGTGGGGGTTCTCGCCTCGGAGCTCGCTCCGGATCCTGGTGCGATCCGAGGCCTGCGCTCTCTTTTGGAGAGCATGACCGCACTCAACAGGTGATTGTCGTCAATGACCTGACCGTGAAGTACGGTCAGGTCACTGCCGTTGATCGTGTTTCATTTACGGCTCCGCATGGTGCATTAGTAGGGCTTGTCGGGCCGAACGGATCCGGCAAGTCCACTGTTCTCCGCGCCATCCTCGGTGCCCTTGAGGTGATCACGGGTCATATCACCATCGATGACGACGATATGAGAATCCTGTCTTCACGTGAGCGGGCGCGTCGTCTCGCTGTCGTTGCCCAAGAAGAAAGTTCCGGGTTGCCCTTGACTGCCTGGGATTCGGTTCTTCTGGGTCGATCTATTCACCTCACAGGATGGCGAAATTACCGGACAGAGGATGAGTACGCCGCTGCGCAAGCCATGCGCAGCACCGGAACGATCCACCTCGCCAATCGGCTTACTGATGAACTTTCCGGAGGGGAACGCCAACGAGTCCTGATCGCACGAGCACTGGCTCAGGCCGCGACCCACCTGCTGCTGGATGAACCAACCAACCATCTCGATGTGCGTTACCAGCATGATCTCCTCACCCTGGTGGCAGGGCTTCCGCTCTGCGGAATCGTGGTTCTGCACGATTTGAACCTCGCGGCCCGGTATTGTGATCAGATAGTACTTCTCGATCAGGGCAAAGTCGTGGCTTCAGGTCTTCCCGAGGTGGTGCTGACTCCGGAAAACATCGAGCCGGTTTACGCTGTTGGGGTCACCTGTGCCGAGATCGATGGGGTTCGTCAATTGCTCTTTTCTCCACGACGTCACAGTGAAGCTCAGCTCACAGGTCGCGCGATCGCTAATACTTCCGCATCATGGTGAGCGTTATCCCTGCCGGGCTTTCATTCGTGGGTTCAGCTTATTGATAACAAAGGTGCGTCCGCGGCGGCGGACGATCTGGGCACCTGGAAGTTTTTTCAGAGCCTTCAAGGAGTTGCGGACTTTCATAGCGGCAGCCTTTCTATTCGATAATGATTATCATTTATAATAGTCTGACATATTGCTTCACGAAGGGAAATCAATGAGTGAGCATTCGGGGCTAGCTGTCACCCTCATCAGCGGTCTCCGTGGTGCCGGGAAGAGCACCGTGGCATCGCTGCTCACGGGGGAGCCATCTTCTCCGGCGAGGGAGTCCGTGGCCGGAGATGCTCACCCTGATGCACAAACGCTCGCGTTTACGCTTGCTGATCATCTGGTCGATCTCGCTGTTCGCGGGCATCGCGGCGATGTTGTTGTCGAGCTGCCAGCTCAGGTAGATCCGGCCGAGGTGGCTCTCCTCTTGGAGCAAATTTTCACAGAGAGCTCGACTTCTGAGACGGCGAGTCTCGCTCTGCGGGAGCTCATTACCATCGTGCGCGCGGCTGATATCCGTCGGTTGCTTTTTCGTGAAGGGCCCGAGCTGTCGGATGACGATTATGACACCAGCGAGCAGTTGGCAGCCCATATAGAATTCTCCACGGCGATCGTGCTGAGCGGAACCGAGCAGTGCGCGCCGCAACAGCTCAGGGAGATCTACGGTTTACTGACGAAGTTGAACCCCACGGCTGCCATCGTGACTCTTGCGACAGCATCGCGGTTGCGTCGTCGACGTCGCCCATCGCTATGCCTGGCCGCTGATCTTGGACGCAGGATGGGGTGGACATTAGAACTCTCCGGTCGTGCTGGTTTTCCCACCACAGTGAACTCGATCAGTACAGCGGTTTTTTGTGACCCGCGCCCTTTTCATCCCGAGCGTCTCGCCATAGTGATAGATAGTTGTCTGGAACCACAGGATGTGGGTCTTGTGCTTCGTTCACGTGGGCTGGTGCGACTTGCCAGTCGTCCCGAGGAGGTGGGGGAATGGACGAGCGCCGGGGGCATCCTTGCTCTCAACCCGACCGGTATGAGTAGTTGGAGTAGCGATTCGCCGATTGGTCAGGAACTTGTCTTCATTGGCCAAAACCTGCAACCTGAGCGCATATTCCGGGCGCTGCGTTCAGCGCTTCTCGGGGATAAGGAAATGATTGCAGGTCCGATGGAATGGGCTTCATATCGGGACACTTTCCCGTCGTGGCAGAGCGACCATAGTCATTAGCGAAATTGACTTCTGCGGTCCAAGAGCCCGCTAACTGCTCGGCATCCGGGACTGTCCCTTCGGAGACACACCATTAGCCTGGGATACCAATCGCTATCGCGACTAGACCCAGTACTGGTATATTTCTGCTTTTGTAGTATTATTGAATGCATGATATCGCCACTCAGTTCACCCTCATTCTGGATTCTGACAATTCTCACGGATCAGCGTCGTCATGGTTACGAGATACTGCAAGAGGTAGGCCAGGTTTCAGACGGACGTGTCACGCTCAAGGTGACGACCTTGTACGCAGCCCTTGAGCGTTTGGAGCGTGAACTGCTGATCCGCAACGATGGCGAGGAGATCGTCAACGGCCGGGCGCGTCGCTATTACTGCATCACCGAGAAAGGCTCTGCCGCTCTTGCTGCGGAGGTCACGGCACTGGAACAGCAAACCCAGGTAGCGCGGGCGCGGTTGGTAGCCCTGGGGCATAGCCTTGCCTCCTTGAGGGCGGTATCGGCATGAGCCGGACTGAGGAGGAACGTTTCCGCAAACTCTTGCGGTGGTACCCAAAGGCGTGGCGCGAGAAGAACGGTGAGATTTTTCTCGGGACCCTGCTCGATAACGCCGAGCAAGAAGGCCGCTACGCGCCGAGCAGTAGCGAACATCGAGCGGCAGCACTCTGCGGTTTCGCTGCGCGCCTTGATTACCGAACCGCACTTCGCGCATCCATCGCAGCCCTTGTGCTCTCTATTTTTTCTATTGTCTTCTTCTTCGTTGCGGTCACGCCGGTGTCGACACTGGCGTGGTCGGCGTGGTTGCTGCTGATTCTGAAAGCAGCTATAGGGGTGCTGAGCGTTGCTGCTCTGGTGGCGGTGCTACGTCAACTCGGCCTTATGTCCGACGTGCGGGCTCTCATCATGCTGGCTCTCTCCGAAGTGGCGCTGATATTAAACGGCTTTGCGGTCGTTTCAGGGTCGTTAAGCTTCGACGCCGCTAGTAACGATGCTCCGGTAACGGGCCTAGCGAGCGCGTGGATAGCGCTACTGCTCGCAACGATGATCTTGGGTGCCGCAGCTTTGGCCATGCTTATCGATGCTTTCCTGAGTAAAACTACCCTGAAGATACCGGTTCGCTTCATACTCACTGGGGTTGCCGTGATCGTTGTCGCTCCTGTTTCGTGGCTGACAACGTCTACGGTGTTTTTCAGCATCGAGGGGTTCGCTTTGGCCGTCACTGTTTTGGCCGTTGTGTCATCCCGTCGAGTTCGGCGAGGTTCATCGATAGTCGTTCGGCAGCTGCCATGTGCTGATTTTGTGCCAGAACCGCGTTCCAGCCTTGTGTCGCACCTCACCTTCGTCTGTGCCTTGTGTTTGCTTGCTTTCCTGGGCAGCAGCGTGGGGCTGGTCTACGCCTTCACCGGTTCTTCATGGTCATCGGTTCCCCTCGATGGCACCAACGCAATGTCGTTGGGAATAACTTTTATACTCGCCTCGTCCTTTCCGCTGCTTACCGCCGTGGGCATCATAGTGTTCAGTTGCACTCAGAGATTGGCGCGACAGATCTGGGGGCCTCTAGCTCTCTTGGCTTGCTCTTTTGCCGTGGTTGCTATCGTCATCTCTTTCCAGGGAGTGCCTTGGGATCGAATCGTGGTGTGGTGTGCTGTCGCCTTAGTCCTACAGTCCGCAGCGCTCAGTTGGTGGGTCATCCCCCGAGTGCAGTTTTCTCGGGCGACTGCTGTGTTCCTGGGAGTGGCTGTGGGAGTCTTATACGCGGTCTTCCTCGCTGTAAATGTCACAGCACTCATTATTTTCGGGATGCCGTTGGCTGCGGTGGTTTGTGGTATTTGCGCTTTTCATTATGCCCAGCGCGGTGGCGCTGTAAGTACTCGGCGGACCGCAGCTGTGGTATCCCCGGCCTGACCGCTGTTTGCTAGGCTGGCCACGCATCACTATTAGGCGTGGCGGCGGGGATTTTCCCGCCGCTGCCGCGCCCTCAGGAAGAATTCTGTGAACGATACTCGCACTCTTCGACGCTCGCCGCTGCACGAGATCCACGTTGCCGCTGGTTCCAGTTTCACGGATTTTGGTGGCTGGCTTATGCCGGTTCGGTACAGCTCCGACCTGGCCGAGCATCATGCCGTGCGGTCATCAGCGGGTATATTCGATATTTCACATATGGGCCAGATTGTGGTGGAAGGCCCTGATTCTGCTGCCTTTCTTGACCACGCGCTGGCCGGGGAACTCTCCGTTGTGGCCATCAACCAAGCAAAATACACCCTGCTGCTCAGCGTTGCCGGGGGAATCATTGACGATCTGATCGTCTACCGCCGGGCCTTGGGTTCCTACCTGGTGGTCGCCAATGCGGGCAACCGGGCGACCGTCGTTGATGAGCTCACCCGGCGGGCAAGCGGTTTCGAGGTCACCGTCACCGACGCGAGCGCCGACCGTGCGCTCATCGCGGTTCAGGGGCCACGTTCCCGTGATATCCTCGCGGCAACCGCAGGCATCGCCGAGCTTACTGGGCATGGTAGCCAACCTCCTTCTGCCCGATCTCCTCTCGAGCAACTGAAGTACTACTGGAGCACCACGGCGAGCTTCCAGGGCACGCCGGTGCTGATTGCTCGCACCGGCTACACGGGCGAAGACGGCTTCGAACTCTCCATTCGAAAGGATGCCGCCGCCAGCCTCTGGGCCGCCCTCAGCACCGCGGGCGAGCCGTTCGCCCTCGTCCCGGCGGGGCTGGCCAGCCGCGACACCTTGCGGCTGGAGGCCGGTATGCCCTTGTACGGGCACGAGCTTGGCCTCGATACCTTCGCGGTGCAGGCCGGGCTGGCGCGGGTGGTCGCTCTGACGAAGCCGGGTGATTTTGTGGGCCGTCGCGCCTGCGAGTTGGGACCGCCCGCCTCCGCCCGCGTTCTGGTCGGCCTCGTCTCAGCGGGCCGCCGCGCGGGCCGCGCCGGTTATCCGGTACTCGACTCAGACACCCAGCGGGGCGTGGTGACCAGTGGTGCGCTGTCCCCGACCCTGGGGTACCCGATTGCGATGGCCTATGTTGATCCTGCGGTGAGCGCGGTGGGCACTGAATTGGCGATAGATGTGCGAGGCTCAATAGTGGCGGCATCCGTTGTTTCTCTTCCCTTTGTGACACGAAAGGCGTAGCCATGACAGACCTCAGCGCGCTGAAATACACCGCCGAGCACGAGTGGGTTCGCATCGAAGGTACGGTCGTGACCGTGGGCATCACCGCCTACGCCGCGCAGAAACTGGGAGATATCGTGTTTGTCGATCTGCCGAAGGTGGGTGATCGGGTCACGGAGGGTGCTGTGATCGGCGAGATCGAGTCCACCAAATCGGTGGGGGAGCTGTGTGCCCCGGCCACCGGTACCGTACTGGAGGTCAATGCTGTGGTCGAGGCCAGCCCCGAGCTGGTGAACACCGATCCTTTTGGTGCGGGCTGGCTCGTTCGGCTGGAGTGTGACGTGCTGCCTGAGCTGCTCGACAATGAGGCCTACGCAGCACTGACGGGCCAGTAGTGGGCGAACCATTCGCCGACCGACATATCGGGACGGATGCCACGGCGCAGGCCGCCATGCTCGCCACCGTCGGCTACGCCTCCGTCGACGAGCTGGTCCTGGCTGCCGTTCCCGCCTCCATCGTGGTGGAGTCGGTCGCGCGCTCCAGCATACCCGCCCCGGCTTCGGAGCGACAGGCGCTGGCCGAGCTGCGTACCCTCGCCGACCACAACACGGTCAACCGTTCGATGATCGGCCTGGGTTACTACGACACGATTACCCCGGCGGTGATCACCCGAAACGTGCTGCAAAACCCTAGCTGGTACACCGCATACACGCCGTATCAGCCCGAAATCTCGCAGGGTCGCCTGGAGGCGCTGATCAACTTCCAGACCATGGTCTGCGATCTGACCGGGATGGTCACAGCCAACGCTTCGATGCTCGACGAGGGTACCGCCGTGGTGGAGGCGATGTTGCTGGCGCGGCGGGCATCCGCCTCGGCCTCGCCGGTGTTTATCGTTGACACCGAGACTTTTCCGCAGACGAAGGCTCTGCTCGCCCACCGTGCTGAGCCGCTCGGCATCGAGCTGCTGGAGTGCGACCTCACCGCGATAGCGTCCCTTCCCGAGGCGTTCGGCGTGCTGATTCAGTATCCCGGGGCATCCGGTCGCATTATCGACTTGGCCCCCGTTATCGCTGCGGTCAGGGCGAGCGGTGGCCTGGCCATTGTGGCCGCTGACCTACTGGCGATGACCCTGCTCGCGCCACCGGGTGATCTCGGTGCTGATGTTGCCGTCGGCACCACCCAGCGGTTCGGAGTTTCGATGGGTTTCGGCGGTCCGCACGCCGGCTATTTAGCGGTGCGCGCCGGGCTGGAACGCCAGCTTCCGGGGCGCCTGGTTGGGGTGTCACAGGATGCTGCTGGCCACCTCGCCTACCGGCTGTCGCTCCAGGCGCGCGAGCAGCACATCCGGCGCGAGAAGGCGACCTCGAATATCTGCACCGCGCAGGTTCTGTTGGCGGTGATGGCCTCCCTGTACGCGGTCTATCACGGTCCGCAGGGGCTGAAACGTATTGCGCTTCAGGTGCGGGATGCTGCCGCCGGGTTCGCCGCTCGGCTGCAGGCCGCGGGTTTCGAGCTTGAGCATGAGCACTACTTCGACACGCTGAGTGTGCGGGCTCCGGGGCGGGCGGCGGCGATTGTTGCCGCGGCCCGTGAGCGGGGCATCCTGCTGCATCTGGCCACCGTCGATACCCTGTGGTTGAGCTTTGATGAGGTCAGTTCGCAGCCGGATAGCGCGGCCTGCGGCCCGGGCGTAACCGAGCTTGCTGCTGCTTTTGGCCTGGCGGATGCGGGGCAGCCTGGGGGTGCAGCGGTGCAGTCTGCACCCGCTGCGCCGCAGTCGGTCCCGGCAACCCTGCGTCGCAGTTCCGACTACCTTAGCCATCCGGTGTTTGGCGCACATCGCAGCGAGACCAGCATGATGCGCTACCTGAAGCGCCTTTCCGATAAGGATTACGCGCTCGATCGGGGCATGATACCGCTCGGTTCCTGCACGATGAAACTGAACTCGGCGACCGAGATGGAGGCGGTCTCGTGGCCGGAGTTCGCGCGGATCCATCCCCTCGCTCCTGCCGAGGATGTGGCTGGTTACCTCGTGATGATCTCGCACCTCGAAACCTGGCTGGCCGAGGTCACCGGCTACGATACGGTTTCGCTCCAGCCCAACGCCGGGAGCCAGGGTGAGCTGGCTGGGCTGCTCGCGATTCGCGGCTATCACCGCTCGCGCGGCGACCATCATCGCAGGGTGTGCCTGATCCCTTCTAGCGCGCATGGCACCAACGCTGCCAGCGCGGTGTTGGCGGGCATGACCGTCATCGTGGTGGACACCGATGCGCTGGGCAATGTGGATCTCGCCGCACTGCACGCCCGGATCGCCGAGCACGCCGACCAGCTCGCCGCCCTGATGATCACCTACCCCTCGACCCATGGCGTGTACGAACACGAGATTCGTGCGATCTGTGATGCCGTGCATGAGGTCGGCGGTCAGGTTTACGTCGATGGGGCGAATCTCAATGCCCTGCTAGGCTACGCGCGTTTTGGCGATTTTGGTGGTGATGTTTCGCACCTCAACCTGCACAAAACTTTCTGCATCCCGCACGGTGGGGGTGGTCCCGGTGTGGGGCCGGTGGCGGCGAAGGCGCATCTGGCACCGTTTCTTCCGG
>JBOFDJ010000090.1:0-29680 GCA_051646885.1 Rhodoglobus sp. | reverse complement strand
GCCTCCAACACAGCAGACGCCAAATTAGAGATCGCATCACCCACAGCCTTGGACGCCAAGTTGCTGCCTGTGCAAATGAGCAGATCTATGGGATCGCATGCCATGTCAAGCCTCCCATGGGATGTAGCCCGAAATATCGGGGATGCTATCGGAATCGACCGGGCTAGGGACGTTAGCATTGATTTTCCAGTCGCCACCCTCCCAGATCAATTCGTAGACAGCGGAGGCAGTGACCGTGGTCCCGCTCGAGGAACCGCGCAACGCTATGTCAACACGAGCCGTCTCACCTTCGTAGGAGAGTATGCGGAAGCCAGCAATTTGCAGACGAATCGGCGATGATTCTGACGAGTCATCGCCCCCGGCAAGCAGGGTGTCGCGGTATGGCCCCATACTTATTGCGTAATTGGCCCACGATTGGACGATAGCTCAGTCATCGGTCACCGCAATTGCGGTCGCGGTTGCAAACAGTGCTCCTTCAGGTGAGTGCTGGAAACATCTGGGGTAGCCCTCGGCGGCTTTGTCTGCGGGGCCGAACTCACGAGAGGTTGGATACGCAGTGGTCCTCATATAAGCCCATTCTGCTTTGGGGGCGATGGTGACGGTGCCGTCTAGTTTTTCACCTTTGAGTCCGCAGATGCTGGCATTGTTGGTGTTTTCTGCGGGCTCGGCTGAGGACGTGCTAGCGGTGGCTTTCGACGGCCCCACACCTTGGCTGCTGTCCTGGTTCCCGATGTTCACCCCGATGATGACCGCTGCCGCGACTAGGGCGGCAATGCTGACTGCCGCAATAATAAAACCAGGCCGGGAGAAAGGGTTCGGTTCTGTTTTCTCGTCACTCATGATGGTTCCTTTCCTTTTAGGCTCCGGCGATGGTGCCAACCCAGGCAGCACCGGAACCGATCACAATCGCGCCCAGCATGGGCCACAACACTTTGGGTAGCGCATCATGCCCATCACCACGACGAAAACTCAGTGCGATCAGGATCCCACCGACGAGGACCGAGCCGCCAACAACGGCGTACCCGACCCACTTCAGCCACGCCATAATCACGGTCACACCCTCGGTACCAGGAGGCTGCACCGGTTCAGGATCAGGGATCTCTGTCGGGGCTATCGCGGCGAAGTCAGTCACAGCGTGGATGAGATCAAATACTGTCATCATCTTCCTTATCTCTTATTGGTTGTTTCAGCACCAGGGTTGAGGATGGCCCGTACATCGTGAACCAGACGCCGAACCTCGGCAGGTGAATTATCGAGAGTCGGCGGCTCTCCCAAACGCCACCCCTCAACCCAGGGAATAGTCCAGGTGCGAGGCACACCCCCACCCACCACACGCGCGAGGTCGCGCAGGGCACGAGGCAAACGCCCGGGCGCATCAGCAACTATCACTAACCCCACACACCTCACTGTCGGCACCAGGCCTGCCGCCCACTGCATGGCAGCTTTTTGTGCCGCATGCAAACCGCGAACGTTAGACCGCGCCACGAGAACCACCCTCGACGGTGCCGCGTCGGGCGTGCGCGGCCACCCATGCCCAGCCTCCCGCCACCCCGGAACCAGGGCCGCGAGACTTGACTCACCCGAACCACCATGAACACCAACACACCACAGCTCCGCCGCTTCGGCATAATCGAGCGTGCGAAGCTGGTCAACCTGATCAGGCACCGGAACACCACGCTGCGGACCCACCGGACCAGTCGGTGGCGGCACCCGAACTGCGGCAGGAGCAGAAGAAGGAGAAGGAGAAGGAGGCTGCGGTATCGTAAACCCAGACAACCACGGGTTGTTTTCCCCTACCACCGCATGCTCTTTCTTCGGGTCAAGCATGAATTTCTCTACCCCCCATTATAGGCACTAATGTGGGTACC
The DNA here is from genome assembly GCA_051646885.1 of Rhodoglobus sp. Classification (GTDB taxonomy): domain Bacteria; phylum Actinomycetota; class Actinomycetes; order Actinomycetales; family Microbacteriaceae; genus Rhodoglobus. Next base: position 27,812 of record JBOFDJ010000090.1, on the reverse strand, counting down.
GAAAGAACTGTCCGAGCGACTACATGGCGCTATATAAACATGCAACTACAGAGATTATTAACGAGCACATCATGCGATATTGTGTAACCCTATGACTTCGGATCTTGACGCATTATTTGACGAGTTGAGCAAGACACTGAACGTCTCAGAGGTTGCTGCTCTTCTCGGTATGACAAAACCCGGTGTGTATAAGTGGATCAAGGAGGGGACTATCCCCGCCTACCGAGTCGGTTCTACCTGGTTCATTCTGCGCGACGAACTGAAACACACCTTGGAGGCCGGGGCTAACACCCATCGCGGGCCTGGGCGGGGCGCAGAAGAGACGGCAGACGAGCAGTGATGGTGAAAGAAAGTGGAGTCATTGCGTTTGTCATCGCCGCCAGCATTGTTATCACCGGCTGCGCACCATTGAGAGGAGACGCCACAGCATTACCTAGTCGGAGTAGCACCCCCACCCCCACTCGTAGTGCGAGTGCTACTGCGTCGGTGCCCAGTATCGATGTCCGTGGGTTGACTTCGGCCCCGACGGGTGTGGTCGATGAAGATACGGGTGAAATTTATGTTCCTGAGGTGGTGGCGGTGTGGGATGAGCAGTCGCGTGCCGCCGTCATCACTGCTGCCGAGACGGCGATGCGAGCCTTCGCGCGTCCTGATCTGTCGTTCGAGCAGTGGTGGGAGGCGATGGAACCCCTTCTTGAGCAGGGAGCGTTGCGGATTTACTCTTACGTCGACCCGGCTAACATCCCCGTCACCCAGGTCACCGGTGCGGCCGTCATCATTGACGACACCAGCGCTTATGTTGCGAAGGTCGCGGTGCCCACGAATGTGGGTAACTACACTCTGATTTTGAGTCGCGCTGATGGCAACTCTGCCTGGCTTACCAGCAAATTCACACCGCCAGACGGAGTGAACTGACCGTGGCCGAGGCTAAATCCGGGGCTGCTATCGCTATCGCGGCGGTCCCGCTCATCATCATCGGCGGGGTCTTATCCAGCCTGCTGCTCGTGGGCGCAGCCGGGGCGTGCAGCCCGGTCGGTGGTGGTGCCACCGTCAACCCGACAGCAATTCCTGATACTTCTATCGCAGGCTACGGTCGCGAGCAGCTCGTTAACGCTGCCTATATTATGCAGGCCGGCAACGCTCTCGGGCTCAACGTTCGAGACCAGACCATCGGTGTGATGACCGCGATGGGTGAGTCTGGTCTGCGCGTGCTCGACAACGGCGACACTGCTGGTCCTGATTCGCGAGGGCTGTTTCAACAGCGCGCTAACGGGTCGTGGGGTTCTTATGAAGACCGGATGAACCCCAGCATCAGCGCAACCAATTTTTTTACCGCAATGATCCGCGAGGCCCCTGACCGGGAGTCGCTGGAACCGACGCTCGTCGCTCACCGCGTGCAGGGCAATGCCAACCCTGACCATTACGAAAAGTTTTGGGCCGACGCCGTGCAGGTCGTCGATAAACTCTCGAGCGCTGAGGCCGGCGCTGATTCAAGGCCGGCAGCAGAATGTTCCACCCTGGCTGGGCAGGTCAATGCCAGCGGCTGGGCTGCGCCCGCTCAAGGGCCGATCACCAGCGGTTACGGGATGCGACAAGACCCGATCTCTGACACCTGGCGATTACACGGTGGTACCGATCTGACCGCAGGTGGCTGCGATGGCCCGATCTGGGCGGCTCACGATGGTGTTGTGACCCGCCGAGGATTCGATTCCGCCGGTAATGGCACGATTGTCATCGATCACGACGGGACAGTACAGACCAGATACCTGCACATGGATGACGCAGGGATGCTTGTCCAGGTCGGAGACCAGGTCTCCGCCGGACAGCAGATCGCCCGCACCGGCTCCAGCGGCGAATCCACCGGATGCCACCTACACTTCGTCGTCAGTGTCGATGGAGAAACCGTCAACCCCGAAGACTTTATGGCCCAGGCCGGAATCACACTCGGATAACCGGCAGAAGAGGAAGAAGAGACAGAAGATGACACACACAGCAACGGTACCGACCTGGCCCAAAATCGATGCGCACACCCGCGACGATGGCAGCGGAGAGATTACCATCAATGGCACCTCGCACCCTATCGACACCACCACTCTTGCCGACGCCCGGACCGCGATCCTGGCGCGCGCTACTGACACAGCCGCGAAAATGCAGCGCCCGGTACGCCTGACCACCCGAGGGCCAGAAGGTGAATGGCCACTCATCGTCCACCCCGACGGTACCGTCGAGGCCGATCCCGAGGGTGAGGCACTTCCAGCAACAGAAGCACAGACAGTCCCTCCTGTGGCCGCAACCGCCCCTCGTGATCAGAATGTGGCCGAGCAATGGGTACGAACGGCTCCCACCGCTCCTACTGTGTTGCCGACGCGGCGGTCAGCACGCGAGTCATTTCTGACGCCGGAACAGACTGAGGAACCCGCTACCCAGGGGTGGCGTGGTCTGCTCATTCGTGCCGGTGTTCGGGTGAACCCGAGCGATAAGGAACGCGCCGAACGCGCCGATATTCAGGCTGTCAGCCAGCACTGGCGCGGACCGCGAACAATTGCCATCGTGAACGGTAAGGGTGGGGCGGGAAAAACGCCGACCACGGCACTGCTCGCCGCCGTGTTCGCCCGCAATGGCGGCGCCGGAGTTCTCACCTGGGATAACAACCAAACCCGAGGCACATTGGGGTGGCGCACCGAGCAGGGGCCACATCAAGCAACCCTCCTGGAGCTGCTACCCCAGGTCGACCGCCTCCTGGGTGCAGGGGCACAGTCAGCCGAGATGGCCTACTACGTGCATCACCAGACCCGTGATCGGTTCGATGTGCTGCGGAGTAAACCGATGGCCCTCGCGCACGAGCAACGCGTCGAACCTGCGGATGTCGACTCGATCCATGCTGTCGCCGCAAAATACTACCGACTCATTTTCATCGACTCTGGTAACGACGAATCAGACCCGATGTGGCTGCGGATGATCGACCACACCGACCAGCTCGTCGTGGCCACCACCACCCGCGACGACCACGCTGAAGCTGGAGCCCTCCTCCTTGAGGCCCTCACCGCGCGCAACGAAAACTCCGCACGTCTCGCGCATAACGCCGTCGTCATCGTCAACCAGGCCGACCCGAAAGCAACACCCGCCGACCTCACCCGAGTCGCCGACGGCTACCGCCAACTCGCCCGCGACGCCGTGACCATTCCCCACGACCCCGCCATGGTCGACGGTCTCCTCAAATTTGGTGCCCTCCGCCCCGCAACCCAACGCGCCTGGCTCGCCGCAGGAGCCACCCTCGCCCGCGGACTGTGACCATGCCCACATACCCTGGATACAGAGCGACGGTACCCTTTTTCAAACCTCATAAAATGGCTTACGGAAGGTAGGTGACCTGATGGTCAGAGAAATTCCGGATGATGTGCGCGTGGCCGTGCTCGCGCTTCGGCGCAAAAAGGTGGTCGAGCGGGACTACCATCGTGAACTGCGTCGCCTCACCGAACATGGACACACCCACGAAGAAATCTCCCGATGGCTCGCGCTCAGACCGTCGGATAAGCTCAGCGCATTCAGCGCAGCCGCCACGGTCACGATGCCGCTGGACGGGTTCTCCGACGCAACACCCTATGAGATTTGCGAACGCTACTCCGTAGGTTTCATCGACCGCGCACAGCTCATCGATGAACTCACCCGCTACCCCTACGTCAAAGGCGGAGAAACCGACGGATACGACTCACTCATCATCGACCCACCAGGAACCTGGTCAGAAGTCTCTGACGCACGACACCGCGGACTCATTGGCAGAGACGTGTACTCAGAGGTGTTCAACCGTCGACACAGCGTCGACACAGCGCAGGGGTCGTAGCGCGTGGTCTCCGATGCAGTCACTCGCCACATGGAAGTGGTGCGCGAGCTCTCGAAACCTGGGCAGGCCCTCACACGCAACGCACCAACGGCCACGACTAAGAACCCAGCATGGTGGAGTGACGGCGAGCCGACTGAAGCACGAGACATTGTGCACGAAAGGTTGTTAGCGGGGGTTCGGGGTGGGGTTCCCAGGGTTGAGCAGCAGCGTCGCGCGGTTGTCCTTGCTGGCCCTCCCGGGGCGGGTAAGAGCACAGTCCTGAACGACCTACTCGGGGAAGACCGGGGGAAATACCTCGTTATTGATGCCGACGAGTTCAAACGGTCACTGCTACGTGAAGCGCAGACAGACGGAAGCTACGACCAGTGGATCGTTCCCAAGGAAGTTCAGGAACGTGAGGCTCGGGGTGAGAAGTTCTACCCGCTGGAACTCGCAGCCCTCGTCCACGAGGAATCGTCCTACCTCGCGAAAAAGCTGCGCGACGAGGCGATCCGCGCTGGGGAGAACATCGTCATCGACACCGTGCTCAGCAACGTGGCCGACGCGCAAGCACTCGGACAGCGACTCAACGACGCCGGCTACGACGTCCGCGTGATCGATGTCGAAGTCTCCTACGAGCTATCGGAAGAACGCATCCGCAGCCGCTGGGAACACGCCTACACAACCGCCCACGACGGTGGCGATTCACTCGGCGGCCGGTGGGTCCCAGCGAATACGCCCGGGACGTATTTGACGGCCCCGGCGGCACCTCAAAACCAGAAGCAGCAGCCCGCGCACTCGCCCAGGAATGCCCAGCAGTCAGCCACTACCAGGTATTCCGCACGAGCACCCACGAAGCCAACACCGCCGAGGCAGAACACCGCCCCGCGCACGCATCCCTCGAAGTCGACATGTCACGCAACACACCAGGAGCAGCACTCGCCGACACACCCCAGACGCAGACCCCACAGCAGCGGAACCAGCAGCCGCAGCCGACACTTACCCACCCACGAAATCACGAGCACCACCACCGCAGCCCCGAAACCACCACAATCAACACGGAAACCGGCGGCACTGTTCATGCCGGAACCACCACTGCGAAAATGCGCGCCAACATAAGCCAAGCAACGTTAGCCACCCAAACAGCACAACCCGGTCACAACGCACCACCCGAGGCACGCACCACCCGAGGCATCCCCCACACCCCACGCGGAACCATCGAACGATAACACCACCCACTCCCTGACTCGCCTAACCGGCGGGCCGGTCGCTCACAGCTGGGTGCAAGATCAGGATCTAATCCCGGCGACACGCGTCACCCCAGCGCGCTGCTATACGCCATGATTAGTGTCATGAAGATCGGAATCCTGACCAGTGGTGGTGACTGCCCCGGCCTGAACGCGGTGATCCGTGGGGCCGTGCTGAAGGGCATCCAAATTTATAATAAGGAGTTTTTCGGATTTCGCGACGGCTGGCGCGGAGTGGTCGAAGGCGACGGCATCCCCCTAGAACGCAAAGACATTCAGGGCATCAGCAAACAGGGCGGCACCATTCTCGGCACCAGCCGCACCAACCCCTTCGAGGGCGACGGTGGTGCCGAGCGGGTGAAAGAGAATATGCAACGCCTTGGCGTCGACTCCCTCATCGCTATCGGCGGCGAGGGCACCCTGGCGGCGGCCAAACGGTTGACGGATGCTGGTGTCAAGATCGTCGGAGTGCCCAAGACGGTCGACAACGACCTCTCGGCGACCGACTACACTTTCGGTTTTGATACTGCCACCCAGATCGCCACCGAGGCGATGGATCGACTGCGCACGACCGGGGATTCGCACGGTCGATGCATGGTGGCCGAGGTCATGGGGCGACACGTCGGCTGGATCGCCCTGCACTCGGGGATGGCGGCGGGCGCGCATGTGATCCTCATCCCGGAACAGAAGACCAGTATCGAGAGCATTTGTGAGTGGGTGCAGCGAGCACGATCTCGTGGCCGCTCGCCGCTGGTCGTCGTGGCCGAGGGCTTCACACTCGACACCATGGATGATCCGCATTCCGAACGCGGCCTCGACGCCTTCGGAAGGCCCAGGCTCGGCGGAATCGGCGACCTGCTCGCCCCCGAAATTGAAGCCAGGACCGGCATCGAAACCAGGGCAACTACGCTCGGTCACATCCAGCGCGGCGGCACTCCGACCTCCTATGACCGCGTGCTGGCCACGCGGTACGGCATGGCAGCCGTCGACTCGGTGGTGCACAGCCGCTGGGGCCGCATGGTCTCGCTGAGCGGAACCAGCATCACCCATGTGGCCTTCGAGGATGCCCTCGGCAAGCTCAACACCGTGCCGCAGTCACGCTACGACGAGGCCGCCATCCTCTTCGGCTGACTACAGTTTCTTCTTGACCATCATCGATCCGATTGATCGCGACATTATCTGGGTGATGCAAGAAGGGGTAAAATCGATATAAATGCTTGGTTAGTATCAGTTAGGACTGATACAGTTCAAGCATGAAAGCCAGACAGGCGCTCCGGGAGCTGGCCGACATGTCTGCCACGCAATGGGGGATGGTGACCTCGGCTCAGGCAGTCACGCGTGGGGTAACCCGGCTCGACCTGTCACGCCTCACCGAGGCCGGCGATCTCATCCGGCTCGCGCATGGCGTTTACAAGGATGCTGGAGCACCCAGTGGTGCGCATCTCGACGTGCGCGCAGCGTGGCTCAGTAGCGATCCCGGACGCCTGGCAAGCGAACGCCTCGGTGACGGTCATCGCGGTGTTGTAATTTCCGGGCAGACTGCCGCCCGGCTGCATGACATTGGCGACCTTCGCTCGAATCGCACCGAGCTGACCACCCCGGCCCGTCGTCAAACGCAGCGCGCCGATCTCCACTACCGCCGACGCGAGCTCTCCGAGCGAGATGTCACGATCAGCGACGGGCTACCCGTGACAACACCGGAACGCACGATAGTTGACCTCGTTGAAGACCGAACCGATCTGTCCATCGTCGCCAACGCACTGAATGACGCTTTCTGGAAATCCAATCTCGATCTTGAGCTGCTTGCAGAGAGCCTCACCCCGCTAGCGGAACGCAACGGGCACCGCAAAGGTGACGGTGCAGCCCTACTCGATCAACTTCTTGTGATCGTTGAACTCGACCGCGAGAGCATCGCCAAGCAGATTGCGGCGATGGCTGATGGGTTCGGTGCGCTTGTCACGCAACACTATCTGGCGAGTATGCCGAGAAATAACCTGGCTGAGCTGATCAATACGATGAATGCGACAGAAACTGGGGCCCAAACGAATGAGCGAGTGCGCTGAACTCCTGCCTATAAATAGCTACAGATAAAAATATTTGTGTCCTAAAATAGGACACATGCTAGCCACGAGCTTAACGATGCGAGCATTCTCTCAGGCGGAGGCGAGGCGAGCGGGAATCAGCTCTCGGCAGCTCTATCGACTGCTAGAAAAGCAGCAGATCGAGCGCATCAGTCGCGGACTATATCGGCGCACGGATCTCCCCACAACCGATCTCGATCTGACAGAGATCGTGGGAAGGCGTCCTGACGCGACTATCTGTTTGGAATCGGCTCTCGCACGTTACGAGTTGGTCGATGCGATTCCGACCCGCACAGACATTGCGATCCCGAGAGGCCAGAAGCCAACGAAAACCCAGGCAGCAGTTGATTGGCACCTGTTCGACCGTGCCACTTTCCAGATTGGTCGCACGTTCCTCGAAACAGGATACGCTGACCCAAGTGTTGGAATTTACTCAGCAGAACGTTCGATCGTTGATGCGTTTAGGCTACGACACACAGCAGGCTACGAGACTGGCATCGAGGCGCTGCGTAACTGGCTGAGACGTCCGGGGTCACAGCCGACAAAATTACTTGAGATTGCGCAGCTCTTGCCGCGCGCAACCGGACCGCTGCGGACAGCGTTGGAGATCCTGACGTGACCCCAGAGCACATCTTCACCGCGTTGCAACGAACTGCCCGCGAGCAGGGCCGCGCAGTTCAAGAGTTTCTGACCCTGTACGCGCTGGAGCGGTTCTTGGCGCGCCTGGTTGAGTCAAGTTACGCAGGCTCCTTCGTCCTGAAAGGCGGAGTGCTGCTCGCCGGCTATGGCCTCCGCCGACCGACACGGGATGTCGACATGCAAGCAATCGATTTCGCTCTTGATGAAGGGCACTGCAAGCAGGTGGTCGCAGAAGTAGCAGCTGCGGAGGCGGACGATGGTGTCGTGTTCGACGCAATGCCAACACACATCGAGCAGATCCGTGATGAAGAGGAATACTCGGGACTTCGTGTGCATGTCAGGGCACAGCTCTACCGCTCGCCCATCGCCCTCAAACTCGATATCAGCACTGGCGATCCCATCTCACCGCATGCACAGCTCGTGACAATGCCGTGTATCCTCGGTGGGGAATTCACCCTGATGGGCCATCCACCTGAGACGGTCATCGCAGAGAAGGCAATCACGATCCTGCAACGTGGTGCCACAAGCACACGCTGGCGCGACTACATGGATTTAAGATCACTAGCCCGCAGCCGGGGCTTTAGCGCAGGCGTGTTGCGTAGAGCGATCAAAGAAGTCGCGGAACACAGGAACGTCGAACTCTCCGCTCCTTCAGCACTGCTTACCGCACACGATGCCCTCGCCCAGCGGAAGTGGGCAGCGTGGCGCAAGAAAACAGATGTTGAAACCATCACTCTGCCCATTCTCAGCGATCAGCTCGCCGAAGTTTCCCGATTCCTCGACCCGATCTTCATGGATAAGCTCAGCCCAGCCACCAAGTGGGAGCCGCTTGAGCAGCTTTGGTGTTGACTCTGCGAAGTCCTCACCCTCTATCCCTCTGACCTACGGCGGTGGGGGACGATCTAACGTCGATGACAATCAGCTTTATTCACGCTGGCTTACTCCACCGTATGTAGTGCGGCGTGTTCCACCACAGCGGCGATCAACGAATCGGCTGAACGGTCGTCGGCAATCAGATCAACAGAAAGACCAGCGGCCCGCGCATCAAAAGCAGTTCGAGGCCCGATGCACGCAACGATAGTGCTGTCTGGCAGCGGAGCAAGCTGCGCGGCGATCTGGCGTGCGACTGATCCAGAGCTCACCAGCAGCGCCCCAATGCGACCGGATGCCACATCAGAACGCACGGCCTCCGACACCGGAACCCCGACCGTGCGGTATGCCGCCACAAACTTCACGTCAAGCCCCAGCTGACCCAAACCGGTCACCAAATTTGGTTCGGCAATATCGGATTGTGGAATAAGCACCCGACCCCTGATAGCGGTCTTGGGCCACTCTTTGACCAGACCGCGCGCCGAGTTGTCCATGGCGGGAACGAAGTCAGCGTGATAACCCGCGAGCGCCAAAGCGGCGGCGGTCGTCTCGCCCACGGCAGCGATACGAGTTCCGGGCGCTATTCGGGCACCGTGGCCGACCAATACATCAACCGTGGTGGCGCTGGTGATCACCACCCAGTCGAACTGCCCGCCTGATAGCTCGTGCAGGGCACTGATCAGCGCAGGCCCATCGTCTGCGCTGGCAAAGTTGATCATCGGGGCGATGACGGGAGTGGCCCCGTAGATTCGGAGGGTTGCCGCGACCCCATCCCCCCATTTTCCACCTCGGGGAACAAGCACGCGCCAACCGCTGAGTGCTTTGGCTGTCATGCTTCTATCTTCCTCGCCCACGAAGGCTCACGCGAATCGAGAGCGCCGATCAGATCCCTTTCAGTCGTCGTTGCTCAAAATCGCCCAGGAGACGATGGCGGCCGCGACAACGGCAGCCGCGATGCCCCCCAAGATCCACGGTGCTGGGCGCATCTCGTAGGAGCGCCGAAGATTCCACGCAACCCTACCCACCCTCCGGGGAACGTTCAACTTGTCTTCGATAGCGTTGAGGGTGGCCTCAAGCTCTGCGCGTGATGCCTCAACTCGGGACTGAAGCTCGCTCATGAGCTCACTTTCTTGTCGATACTTGTTTTCTTTTCCAGGCCTTTGATGGTTCTCACGTCTTCTTTGAGGTTGTCGATGGTGCGGCTCTGCGACGCGGAAAAACCGTTCTTCAGTGCATTAATGCCCACCGCAGCGAGGATGCCAGCAATCAGCACAATGCCGACACCGACGATCAGGGCCGCCGCCCACGCTGGAAGCACTGTAGCGAGACCAAGGATCGCCGCCGCCAACAGCGCAAGGAGGGCAAAAAACAGAAACATTCCTGCGCCCAACAGTAAACCGACCCCGATGCCGGCATTCTTGAGTCTCTGGGTGACCTCGTTTTTCACGGATTCGATCTCAGCACGCACCAAATCGGTGACCAGAGTGGGGAGGCTACTCACCAAGGAAAACAGTGACCGTTTCGAGGCCTCCGGGCGTTCGCGCATGATCACCGTGCTACTTCGAGTCCGACGCCGATGTCGCCCGACCTTCCGACTGTCGGCCCGAACTGCGCGAGCCAAGAAGCTGTGTCACCACTTTCTTTGCCCCATCAGCGACGAATTCAGCCACATCGGGCGACTTCTCTTTGACAAAGTCTTCGACGGTTGCCACTTTTTTCTTCACCGGTGGACTGTTCCAGAGCTTATCCGCCACAGCGGCAATTTTATCGTACTTCTCACGACCGGCACGGGCGCCCAGAACATAACCAATGCCCAATCCGACGACCAGAAGAATCTTGCCTTTCATTGCTGCACTCCATTCTTCGCACGAGGTAGTACATCAAACATAGTCCCGACAGCGGATCGTCGATTCCTGATCAAGAGAAAAACACAACACTGCTGTCGACTCTGCGGCGAGAACTCAGGGTGAATATCTTCTCGACGCGCCGCTACGGGGCGGCAGCAGCTGCCGCTCGGGCGGCAGCCGGGAGTGCCTCAAGGATGCGCGCAACGGCACGCTCATCGTGGGCAGCCGAGACGAACCACGCCTCGAACAGACTCGGCGGCAGTGAAACACCAGCGTCGAGCATCGCATGAAAAAACGGCGGAAAACGGAACGAATCCTGCGCCTTCACCTCGGCATAGTTACGTGGCGCGGTGTCGCGGAAGGCCACCGAAAACAGATTTCCAGCGTGCTGGATGCTGTGGGCAACTCCCGCGGAGGCGAGCGCAGCCGAGATAGCAGCCGAGAGGGTGTCCGCTGTCGCGTCGAGGTGCGAGTAGACCGCGGCATCCGCAGCCCGAAGCGTGGCGATGCCCGCCGCCACCGCCACCGGATTGCCGCTAAGGGTGCCGGCCTGATAAACCGGGCCCAGCGGGGCGAGCAGATTCATGATCTCAGCGCGACCGCCGAGCGCCGCCAACGGAAGACCGCCCCCGATGACCTTGCCATAGGTGACGAGATCGGGCTGGTGGCTGGGCCCCAGCCCGGGCTCGTGAACAGAACCGAGACCCCACCATCCAGCAGGGCTGACACGGAAACCGGTCAATACCTCGTCCATAATGACCAGGGAACCGTGGGCATGGGCTATGCGGATCAGCTCTGCGGTGAACCCAGGTTTGGGCGGAACAACCCCCATATTCGCGGCGGCAGCCTCGGTGATGACTGCAGCGATGTCGCCGCCACGTTCGGCGAAAAGCCGCTCGAGAGCGGCACTATCGTTGTAGTCCAGCACAATCGTCTGCGCAGCAATAGCCGCCGGAACACCCGCCGAACCGGGAATCGCCAGCGTGGCCAGACCCGAGCCGCCCTCGGCAAGAAGGCCATCGGAGTGGCCGTGATAGTGACCAGCGAACTTGACCAGCAGATCGCGACCGGTCGCGCCGCGAGCCAACCGGATCGCGGTCATGGTCGCCTCGGTTCCGGTCGACACCAACCTCAGCCGCTCCACGAGCGAACCGACGCGGCCCATCACGAGCTCCGCGAGCTCGGTCTCCCCTACGGTAGATGCCCCGAAACTGAGCCCGCGCGACGCCGCCTGCTGCACGGCCTCAACCACCGCAAGATGCGCATGTCCAAGCAGAGCAGGACCCCAAGAGTTGACCAGGTCCACGTAGTCGCGACCCTCAACATCCGTCACATAGGCACCGCGCGCCGACACGATGGAACGGGGCGAGCCACCCACCGAACCATAGGCGCGAACCGGCGAGTTCACCCCGCCGGGCAGCACCGCCCTGGCGCGCGCAAAAGCCTCATCATTGGTGGTCATGGTGCGCTCCTGTGGTGCTGCGCCGCCGCACGGTATCGGCACCAGCGCGGGCGGCGCTCATTCGCGTAACCAGCGCGCGAGTTCGCTCGCGTAGTAGGTGAGCACGGCCTCGGCGCCAGCGCGGCGAATGCTGATTACCGACTCTTCCACGGCCCGGCGGCGGTCGAGGAAACCGTGAGCCGAGGCGGCCTCCAGCATCGCGTACTCGCCCGAAACCTGGTACGCCCAGACCGGAACCGGGCTTTGTGCTGCGGCATCAGCGAGCACGTCCAAATAGCTCATCGCCGGTTTCACCATGACCACATCGGCACCCTCGGCCACGTCGAGCAGTACCTCACGCACCCCCTCCCGCCGATTAGCAGGATCAAGCTGGTACCCACGACGATCACCCTGCAGCGTCGACTGCACCGCCTCCCGAAACGGCCCATAGAACGCCGAGGCGTACTTTGCGGCGTACCCGAGGATGGCGATATCACTCAAACCCTCGGCGTCGAGGGCCGCGCGCACGGCGGCGACCTGGCCATCCATCATCCCGCTGAGCCCGAGCAGCTGGGAGCCGGCCGCCGCCTGAGCGAGCGCCATCTCGCGGTATCGCGCCAGGGTGGTGTCATTATCGACCCGGCCCAGAGCATCCAGAACTCCACAGTGGCCATGATCGGTGAACTCATCGAGGCAGAGATCGGTCTGCACCACCAGCGCATCGCCAGCCTCCGCCACGGCAGCACGGGTAGCGACATTCAGGATCCCGGTGGGGTCGGTCGCCCCGCTGCCCACTGCATCCCGGTGCTCGGGAATGCCGAATAACATCACCCCACCGAGGCCGAGCTCCGCCGCCTCGGCGATGGCGCGACGCATCGAATCCAGCGAATGCTGCACCACTCCCGGCATCGAAGAGATCGGGTTTGGCTCAGTCACCCCCTCGCGGACAAATATCGGTAACACCAGCTGCGAAGGATGCAGCCGGGTCTCGGTCACCATACGGCGCAGAGCCGGGGTCGCGCGCAGACGACGCGGACGAATAATCATCTCACTCCCATCAGGGCGGCGGCACCCAGGTCAAAAAGCTCCTGAGCAACCCGTGCCGCCAGATCCTCCGCCGGATCTTTAGTGTCAGAGAGGTAAAGCGCATGGGAGCTCGTCAGACGCTCGGCACCATCCTTCGAATAGACCCGCGCCGAGAGAAACAGCATGCCGTTGTCGATGAGCCCGTGCGCTCCGACCGGAGCCGAGCATCCGGCCTCAAGAATGGCCAGCAGACGGCGTTCGGCCTCCACAATGGTTCTGGATTCCGCATGCTCCAGCCCCTTCACCAGCTTCTCATCGCCGGAGCGAACCTCAATCGCGAGAGCCCCCTGGCCGGGTGCGGTTGGCCAGCCGTCCAGGCCGAGGTACTCGGTGATCGTCTCAAGACTACCGAGGCGATGAAGCCCAGCGGCGGCCAGTACCACGGCATCAAGCTCACCATCACTGACCTTGCGTAGGCGAGTATCGACGTTACCTCGAATGTCGACCACCACCAGATCGGGACGGCGAGCGGCGAGCTGAGCCCTGCGCCGCGGTGACCCGGTGCCCACTGAGGCGGCGGGCGGAAGCGTGTCGAGAGTCAGACCGTCGCGAGCGCAGAGGGCGTCACGGGCATCCACCCGCCGGGGCACGGCAGCGATCACGAGATCGGCCTCGGCTGCGGTCGGTAAATCTTTCAGCGAGTGCACGACCACATCACAGCGCCCCTCACGCAGCGCCTCACGCAGCGCGGTAGCGAACACCCCGGTGCCGCCAAGCTGGGCCAGCGACTGCTGCGACTGGTCGGCCTCGGTACTGATCGGGGTCAGCTCTGTTGTAACACCAGTTTTGGCGGTGAGCGCACTAGCAATCGAACCCGCCTGCGCGAGGGCCAAGGCACTGCCGCGCGTTCCGATGCGCACGGTGTGGGTGGCCGTCACCGTGCAAACCTCCGGCCCACCATCAGGGGTTCAGCCCCGCGAGCGCTGGCCTAAACCCCAGCCTCACATTCTCGCAACAACCAGGTCGGCAGACGTCATACCAGGGGCCGAGCTCGGTCAGGGCCGGGCGATCCGCGACCGGAGTACCGTGACAACGTTCCAACACTAGGTCGATGATTCCCGACACGAAGGCGGCATGCACCCCGGGCGTGGGCACGCGGACGGCAAAGATACCGTGCTCCTGCGCCGTCTGGATCGCCTCGGTATCGAGATCCCATTTCACCTCCATGTGATCAGAGATGAAACCCAACGGCACAATCACCACAGCCGTAATTCCCTCTGCCGCAAGCTCGGCAATCCTGTCGTTGACATCCGGTTCCAACCAGGGCTGGGTGGGTGGGCCGGAGCGCGACTGGTACACGAGATCCCAGCTCAGCGCATCCACATCCTGGGCAGCAATGACCACCTCGGCCACCGCCAGATGCTGTGCGGCATAGGCACCCTCGGGTCCGAAGCCGCGACTGCGAGGGCCGGAGCGCTCCGCATCGGTTGAAGGGATGGAGTGGGTCGAGAAGAGCACATGAGTCTGCTCGGGAGCGTGACCGCGCGCCGCGACCTCAGCAAGGCCCTGACGAACACCTTCACTGAAGGGTTCAACAAAACCGGGATGATCAAAAAACTGACGCACCTTATCAATCTGCATCACCTGGCTCAGCCCGGTCTCTTCCAACGCGGTCACATAGTCTTCACGATATTGACGGCAGCTGGAATATGAACTGTATGCGCTGGTAGCGACCGCAATGAGCTTCCTAAAGCCACGCTCATGGGCCTCCGCAACGGCATCACGCAGATAGGGCGCCCAGTTGCGATTACCCCACAGCACGGGCAGGTCAATCCCGCGGCGGGCAAGCTCCGCCTCCAGAGCCGCCTTGAGCTCGCGGTTCTGGTCATTAATCGGACTCACTCCACCGAACGCCCGATAATGGTGGGCCACCTCCTCAAGACGCTCCTCAGGGATGCCGCGCCCGCGAGTAACATTCTTCAGGAACGGGATGACATCATCCTGCCCTTCAGGGCCGCCGAAACTGGCCAGCACAATCGCGTCGTAGGCGACCGGCTGCTCCACATGCTCGGGGCCGTGCTGGGCCGCCTCGGTTGCATTGCGGACGGCGGCCTCGGTGGTGGCGGACACGACCTCGATGGCGTGATGGTCGGCACCGTCGTGGGGCGGCGACACGGTGGGCTCCACCTGAGAGCCGGTCATGACAAGACCTCCCCGATCTCGGCGATGGTGATGCGCCTGCCGGTGTAGAACGGGACTTCCTCGCGGACATGACGACGGGCATCCGTCTGACGCAGTCGGCGCATCAGATCGACAAGATCCACCAACTCGGGGGCTTCGAGCGCGAGGATCCACTCGTAATCACCCAGCGCAAAGGAAGCCACGGTGTTCGGTAACACCTGACGAAACTCGCTGCCCTTGCGACCGTGATCGCCGAGCATCTCTCGCCGCTCATCCTCCGGCAGCAAATACCACTCGTAGCTGCGCACAAACGGGTATACGGTCAGCCAGGCCTCCGGAGACTTCTCCCGCATAAAGGCGGGCAGATGATTCGCGGTGAACTCTGCGTCGCGGTGCACGCCCATGGCATTCCAGGTTGGCAGCAGAGTGCTCAGTTGACGGCTGCGTCGCAGCACGCGCAGCGCCCACTGCAGCTTCTCAGGCTCTGCGCCGTGCAGCCAGATCATGATGTCGGCATCCGCCCGAAAAGATGACACATCGTAGAAACCGCGAATTGTGACCCCCGCAGCCGTCACCGCGTCTACCGCCTTCTTCACACCACCACCCGCTGAAGGGTACTCGGGGTTACGCCGCAGCACCGCCCACAGGGTGTAGCCGAGCGGCACGGCAGCGAGCTCTGCGACGGTTTCCCGTGTGGACTCTGCCGCGGTTTCTGCAGAGCTTTCTGCGGCGGCCGAAGTTGCACTCTCAGTCATAGCCTCTATCCTCTCTCGTGCTCCGTTGCTTAGCTAATCGATGCCAGACACTGGGTTCGGACGCCCTTACCCTGCCGTGTCCGTGCGGCGGGGGAAACCCCGGGCGGCGGGAGTTGCTACTCCCGCCGCCCGGGAACAAATCCCGCCAGACAAGAACTAACCCCCGCCACACTGTGCACAACCCCCGCCACACCGCTGTCACCTCGCCTACGCCAGAGACGCCAGCAACCGCTCTGCCGTCGCTTCCGCCTGCTGGATCACTGCAGCAAGCCCAGAACCCGCGACGCTCTCACCGACAGCAAAGACTGTCGACTCGGGGGTAACCTGACTGCGGGATGCCGCTGGCCGCATCCATTCCACCCTGGCGAAGTCGACCACACTCGACTCGCCCAACTCGACCCCCAGCAGCGCGGAGGCATCATGCCGCGCCGTGGTGTGCAACGCTTCAGGTTCTGCGTCATAGGACAGCCGTAGCACGTGCCGACCCCCGGCACGCTCCCGTAGCCAATCCCATTTGGCGGTGGAATGTGTCAGCGCCCTGGCACTGACACCGGCAGCGCCCTCGGCCACCAGAAGCCCCGTGCCCCGCGGTGCCGAGTCAAGCTGGGGGGCATCAACAACAAGCGTGGCGAGAACTATCAGCCGCCCCGCTGCGTGACCGGGTGAACGCGTCGGCGGTGCGGCCATCACGACCACCCCGTCAACCGTGCTTGGCTCAACGCGACAGTTCAGCCGCACCTCCACCCCGTATGTTTCGAGGTCCGCAGCAAGCTCCGTCACCAGACGATGCATCCCCCCACGAATACCCGCCACCGCGGAGCCCGCCGGGGTAGCCTCACGCAAGAATCTGACTGCTGCGGCCAGTGAACCCTCCCGGGAAAGCACTGCGCGGAGACCTGGGACAGCATGGTCAAGAAGGATCTCATCCGGGTGCACGGAATGCACCCCGTGCACCACGGGTGCCACAAGCTTCTCCAGCACACCAGATCCCATCCGCCGCCTCACCAGTCCACCCAGTGTCAGAGATGTGCGCAACCAAAGCGAAGGGATGATCGCATCAAGTTGCGCCCGTAGGGCCGCACGCTGCCCCACCACGGCGATCACGTCTGCGGCGAGAGGCGTCCCCGGGATGCCGAGCACACTGGTCGCCGGAAGAGGAACAGCCGTTCCTTGGGCAGGCTGCAGCCACGCTCCGGCGGTGGCCGGTGTGACGATATCGTCACCCAAGCCCAGTTCAGTGGCCAGCCCGGCTACAATGCCGCCGCGGGTAGCGAAACTTTCGGCACCCGCATCCAGGTCGATGCCGCCAACGGTATGCCGAGCGACCGTCCCCCCTAGCTGATCTGCAGCCTCGCATAGTCGCACGGAACGGCCAGCACTCGCGAGCCGACGCGCAACCACCAAACCTGCGATACCGCCACCCACCACGGTGACCTCGGTTGCGGTAACCACGATCAGTGACCGTGCACGAGTTGCACAATCCGGCTGAGCACATTGGGGTCGGTCTCCGGCGGAACCCCGTGACCCAGGTTGACAACGTGAGAGGGCGCAGCAAGTCCACGTTCCATTACCTCGCGCACATGAGCTTCGAGCACGGGCCAGGGTGCTCCCAGCAGGGCAGGATCGATATTCCCCTGGAGCGGAACACCGCCGCCGAGACGCCGCGACGCCTCATCAAGCGGGATGCGCCAGTCCACTCCCATGACATCAGCACCAATGCCATGCATGGCCTTCAATACCTCGCCACTGCCCACCCCGAAATGCACTTTCGGCACATCAAGGCCGCGCAGGTGCGAAAACACACGCTGGGAGTGCGGAGCAACCCGACGCACATACTGCTGCTCACTGAGCGATCCCACCCAGGAGTCAAAAAGCTGGGCAGCGGAGGCCCCGGCTTCAAGCTGGGCCTTCAGGAACTCCCCCGAGACATCAGCGCACCAGTTGAGTAAGGTCGCCCAGGATTGCGGGTCGGAATACATGAGAGTGCGGGCGCGCTGCTGATCCTTTGAAGGGCCACCCTCCACAAGATAGGAGGCGAGGGTGAACGGCGCACCGGCGAAACCAATCAACGGCGTAGTACCCAGCTGGGCAACGGTCAGCGCGACGGCGTCACGGATCGGATCGAGGGCCGCCGGGTCAAGTGGACGCAGAGCCGCGACATCCGAGTCACTGCGAATTGGCTGTTCAAGAACAGGCCCGCGACCGGCCACAATCTCGACCGGTATCCCAGCGAGCTTGAGTGGAATCACGATGTCGCTGAAGAGGATGGCGGCATCGACGCGGTGGCGGTGTACCGGCTGCAGAGTGATCTCGCTGGCCAGCTCTGGGGTGAGACATGCCTCCAGCATGGCGTTATCGTGTCGTATCTGCCGATACTCCGGCAGTGAGCGACCCGCCTGCCGCATAAACCACACCGGGGTAACCGCCGGGCGTTCACCCCGGTAGGCGCTGATCAGGGCAGAACCAGAGGTTCGACCGTCGATAAGGGGATGATCGAAAGACAAAGACACGGGTTAACATTAGGTCGTGCTTCTCTGCCTTAGCTCGAATCATCGCAATGCGAGCTTTGTGCTGCTCGAAAGATTGTCGCAGTCTGCTGCTGATGCCACCCACCAACTCCTTCGCTCACACAGCAGTGTTACCGGTGCCATCATCCTCGCCACCTGCAATCGGGTTGAGATTTATCTCGACGTCACCGGGTCGCTGGCTGGGAACGCCGCAGA
Organism: Rhodoglobus sp.; assembly: GCA_051646885.1. Classification (GTDB taxonomy): domain Bacteria; phylum Actinomycetota; class Actinomycetes; order Actinomycetales; family Microbacteriaceae; genus Rhodoglobus. The sequence continues at coordinate 9,182 of JBOFDJ010000090.1, read as the reverse complement.
ACTGATCCTGTCATCACTTGCCGAAGCCAGTGAGTTGTCTTCCGACGAATTGCGTGCTTCCGTCACAATCTACGAGGAGGTCGAGGTCGCACAGCATCTGTTTTCGGTCACCTCAGGTCTCGAATCTGTTGTTGTCGGTGAGGGCGAGATTGCCGGACAGGTCAGTCGAGCTCTCGACAGCGCACGCACCGAGCAGACCACCAGTCCAGACTTGGAACGCCTCTTCCAGCGCGCTACCCACATCAGCCGTGGCGTCAAAAACCGGACTGATCTGGGCGATCATGATCGCTCCCTCGTGCAACTCGCACTCGAATTGGCCGCCAGTAGGATCACGAGTTGGGCAGAGAAGACCGTCCTTATGGTGGGCACCGGACGGTATGCAGGAACGACGATCACCGCACTTCGGGCTCGCGGGGCTCGCGACATTCGCGTGTTCTCACCCACCGGGCGAGCTCACGCTTTCGCGGTTACTCATGGGGTCACCGTCAGCAATGATTTCGCTGTTGACATCGTGATCACCTGCACCGCAAGCGCCGTCCTGGGTCCTGAGCATTTTCCAGGAAGCCATCGCCGCCTTGTTATCGACCTCGGCCTGCCGCGTAACGTTGATCCTGCGGTGGCTTCGCTTCGGGGTATTGAGCTACTCGATCTTGAGACCATCAGACTTCACGCGCCCTTAGAAGAGTTATCAACGCATCGGGATGCCCAGGCAATAGTGGGCGCGGCTGCTACCGATTTCGTGGCTGAGGCCGCAGCCGAACCCGCGATTGTTGCTCTGAGAACCCATGTTTTCTCACTACTCGATGCCGAAATTGCGCGGGCGCGAGCCCGGGGAGCCGGTGACGAAACAGAATCAGCGCTGCGCCACCTCGCTGGTGTCCTGCTCCACGGGCCTTCGGTGCGCGCCCGGGATCTTGCCAGCGACGGTCGGGTCGGTGACTTCGTGGCGGGCTTGGACGCTGTGTACGGTATCCAGCCTGAAACCCAGGCCCAGATCAAGGACGCCGAGTCGGCATGACCCCTCACTAGGCGACGCACCGAAGACCCTGCTGAGCCGCAGATCGATATCGATGCGACGTGCCGGGAGACCTTTACTAAGGTGACTCCCCCGAGGACACCTAAAGGACGCTGAGCCGTCCTGGTCTTTGTGCCGCCCTCGTGTTTGAGTCGCAGCGTTCTGCTGGAGCGATGATATCTCGTGCTGTCTGACCGCGGTCAGTCGCGTGTCGTAGGAGTGCCCCTCCGGTGGCGGGAGAAGATTGCCAGTGGCGGGAGCTGCTACTCCCGCCACTGGCTGCTTACTCCCGCCGGTCGTGCCGGATCTCCCGCCGGATCGGTTTTTACTCCCGTCATGTGGATAACGATCTCAGGATCACAATCGGGTGTGTGCCAGCCCGTTCACCGGCCCACACCCCCACGCGATGAGCCCTCAAAAGAGGGTTGCAAAAGCGGACATCCCTAGGGGAGACGGCGCGGAAGGCAACCCTGCACAACGGCAATCGCCGCAAAGCCGAGAGGATAACCTCCCCGCTTTGCGGCGATTAGTGACCTAAGAACTAGGCGCTGTGTGAGCTACGGCGACGCGCAACCACGACACCAGCAACCCCGAGGAACAGAAGCCCGGCAGCAACAGCCAGCCCACTGCCCACTGCTGCACCGGTGAGGGCAAGTGTGGCAGGAGGAGTGACTCCAGCAGGAAGCGGGAGTGTCGGGGGGTTGAAGGGAAGCGTGGGCAGTTCGCACCCGGTAGTCGGTGCAGCAAATTCCAGCACGACCGGGTTTACCCACTCCGGGTCGAGACCGTCTTGGGCCAAGGCCGGAGCAGCCACGATGGTCACATCAGAGTTATCACTGGGAGCGTCATAGGTTCCGTTGGAGATGCCTGACACCCCATTGACTGTCCAGACCAGATCACCATTGAGGGACCCCAGGGTGTAGGTACCGGGAGCTGTACACGTCGGCTGAGTGGATGTGTACGTCGGGGTCACCAAAGCAAAGGTGGGCAAGTCACAGGCAGGAATCGAAACCTGGAAGCCCACGCCCGCCGCAACAATCACGTACTCACCTCCCAAACCTGTGGAGTCAACGATATCGAAGGTTTTCTTCTCGCCAGCAGGCACCGTGTGTGTGTACTGCGGGAAGCCCTCAACCTCAAACTCAACCGAGGTGTTGCTCGCGGAGTTGTCGAACGTTACCGAAACAGAGCGGGATGCGGTGGGCAGCGAGGGATCGCTATCATCGATCACACATTCTCCGTAAGCAACTCTCACTTCTGGGTTCTCAACACACTCAACAAAAGCGCCAGCGTTACCCGTGAAGACGATCACCTGGTCGTCATCACCGGCGAAAACATAGTTCGTCTGCGGGGTGGCAGTGACGGTGTAGTTACCGGTGTCGGTGTCAAGCTCAACCGCGTAGTCGATACCCGCGGTCGTCGCCGGAACAACGGTGGCAGCAACACCACACTCAGCAGCGGTTGTCACCTCGGGAGCAACCGGAACCACCGTGTTGCATCCGGTGGGGTTGTTGAAGTAAGTCGGTCGCGGACCATTGAACCCAGCGCTGTGTAGAAAAACCTCTTTGAAGGGATCGCTCGGTCCGTTCAGAATCGGGGTTGGTTCTGGCTGAGCACTGTACGAGGCATAGATATCGCCCTGCCCACAAGTCACTACTGCTTGGAAGGGATAGTCACCCGGAGTAGTGATCTCACTGCCGTTGTTGACGTAATTCACCTGGTCACGCGACTGAGGCCACTTGTCTTCGGTGAGATACTTCCAGCTTGTCGCTGTGACCCAAAAACCATTGCAGAGCTTGCCGGTGGAGCCGGGGACGTTGCTCACGGTGATCACACCACTGTTACTTGGTCCATCGTAGGTGTAGCTGACAGCAGTTGATGGGATGCAGGTGGGGGTCGGAGCACACTCTTTACCCGACTTCTGCGGCTCAAGAGCACCCTCGAAAGTTTTGGTAGTGCCATCGTCCGACACACCAGGGCCTGAGGCAAAAATATGTCCTTTATCGGCGGTGGCAGTAACCGAGTAGTTCTTACCGTCTCGGATGACTTCACCCCAGACAGCATGATCGACGGCACCGAGGATCAACTCAGCAGCGGCCTCACAGGTTGCGGCAGTGGTGCTGAGTTCGGCAGCAGCATCCTCCTGAGGAGGAGCGACGCAGGTACCCGAAGGAACCACTGGCTGAGATTTCTGTGACACCAGTTTTCCCTGGGCGTGGTTGGTCCACTGAACCTTCACGCCAAGAACATAGGAGGAACCTGGCTGCGCGTTTTTCTGAACAGCCTCGACGAAGCTTGATCCTTTGACAGAAAGACCCACAAAGGACGTGGTAGTGACAGGTGAATCATCTCCATCGGAGCTGATTTCCTCTTTGACGATTGTCGCTGTCTCTTTGGCGTATTTCGTGTCACCAGAAACACGCCAGGTGATATCGAACTGCCCAGTATCGGGGTTACACACGGCAGTACCAGTAACAACAGGATGCGTAGCTTGGGCTGCACCGGCTACGGAAATAACAGAAAGCCCGGCAGCAATAGCGATAGTGCTGCCGACGGCAAGGATTTTCTTGAACACAGTCAATCTCCTGAAGGGGGAGTTCGAGCGCAGCTAACGAGGAATGCACACAGTGCATACACATAACTAGATAAAGCTCGAATGCACCGTTGCGGGGGACTGGATTAGTGTTTCGGGACCAACCCAGAGCAGTGCAGGTAAACAATACTCGTTATTACGAACCTAATGCAAGGGTACAAATCACCCCGCACGGGGGGCATTCACCGGGAGCGGCTGATGCACATATTCCAGGATGTCGATGCCCACCAAACGCAAGGCATCAAGAACCCTCATCCGAACTCCTAGTGTCTCGTCGTCGAACTGCACAGAAACGGCATAGGCAACAGCCCGCTCACTGCCACGAAGCGCCCCCGCCTCTGCGCGGATACCGATATCGGTTCCCGTCTTATTGACCAGCCGAGTGTCGTGATCGGTACCACGGTGAGAAAACGGGTCAAGAGCGAAGGCTGCGGCAACCATGGAAAGATCACTCCCCAGCGAAAGCCATCCCAACACCCGCTGACTGGTCAGCGGGTCGACAATTTCATGTCGCGCGAGGGCCCCAAAAAGCCAACTCAGTTCTGTTGTCGAACCAACAGAAAGCTGTGGTGCATCGTCGGGACTCCTGCTGTCGCGCACAAAATCAAGCAGAGCGGTGCGTGTGAGGCCGAGGGATTCGGTGCGAGCCCGCACCGAATCTAGCCCGATGTGACGCAATAAAACATTGGTCGCGAGGTTGTCGCTGTTGGCACCAACCAAAGCAGCAAGATCAATCACAGGGAGAGAAGGAGCCTGTAGGTGCTGCCACAGACCAGCATCACCGATCGAATCTCGGGGAGTCTTATCAAGAATCCCGAAACCGGAAGAATCGTGAGCTGTCATCCGCGCCGAAACTTCGATCAATAAAAGGATCTTGCCTAGACCCGCGGTGGGGAGGGCAATCCTGTCATCAATCGCCAGAAGGGTTTTACCCGAATTAACATCAATAACACTCGCGGAGACTTGGGCCCCCTCATAGGCAAGTTTCCCGAGCGCTCCAAAGCTGCCGGCAAAGTTACCGACCTCCGCCTGGCCCAAGTGTCGGGGCATGCGGGGTGAGTGAACCTGTCGCCAGCGTTCTCGGGTGCGAGCAATCTCTACCAAATAGTTACACGATCTTTCGGATCTAACCAGAGTGAGTCTCTTTCGGTCACTCCAAATGTCTCATAAAATTCGTCAATATTGCGCACGATCTGATTGCAGCGAAACTCATTGGGGGAGTGTGGGTCAATGGACAACAGTCTGATGACCTCCTCATCGCGCGCCTTGAGCTGCCAGGCCTGGGCCCAAGAGAGGAAGAATCGCTCAGCCCCGGTCAATCCATCAATAACCGGCGGTTCAGCGCCCGCAAGCGAGATCACGTAAGCGCGCCACGCGATAGCGAGCCCGCCAAGATCGCCAATGTTCTCACCGACAGTCAGTGCCCCGTTGACGTGGTGATCGGGTGCCTGCTGGGGAGCTAGGGCGTCATACTGCGCGATTAGGGCCGCCGTGCGCTTCTCGAAAGCAACACGATCAGCTGGAGTCCACCAGTCGGTGAGCTTACCGTCACCATCATATTTTGATCCCTGATCGTCAAAGCCATGGCCAATCTCGTGCCCAATGACGGCACCGATCGCGCCGTAATTGGCAGCAGCATCCCACGTTTGGTCGAAGAATGGAGGCTGCAGGATCGCCGCGGGAAACACGATCTCGTTGAAGCCGGGGTTGTAGTAGGCATTAATCGTCTGTGGCGTCATGAACCACTCGTCACGGTCGAGTGGTTCGCCGATCTTGCCGAGTTCACGCTGAAACTCATACTCGTTAGCGGCACGAACATTGCCCAACAGGTCAGCGGGGTCTATCTGCAACGACGAATAGTCCCGCCATTTCGCAGGGTAGCCAATCTTGGGTGTGAACTTATTGAGCTTCTCGATGGCGCGAACGCGAGTCTCTTCTCCCATCCAGTCGAGGGCAGTAATGCTCTCGCGGTACGCCTGCACGAGGTGCTCCACGAGCGCATCCATCGCCGTTTTGGCAGAATCAGGAAAATGGCGGTCAACGTAAATGTGTCCGACAGCTTCACCCAGAATCCCTTCGACCAGTGAGACACCCCGCTTCCACCGTGGCCGGATCTCGGGAGTCCCGGTCAGAGTTTTGCCGTAGAAATCAAAATTGGTAGCCACAAAATCATCGGAAAGGTAAGCCGCATGAGATCGGATCACCTGCCACAGCAGCCAGTCGCGCCACTGATCGAGATTTTCGGGGACGAGAAGAGATCTGAGGCCCTCCAGAAAACTCGGTTGACGGATCACAAGCTCATGAAAAGAGTGCTCGGGTGCGCCGAGGCCGTCACGCCATCCCGCGAGATCCACCGCGCCCAGCAGATCATTCGCCTGAGCCCAGAGCATGGGGTTGTAGGTTTTCTCGCTGTCGCGACTGGCAACGTTATCCCAGTGATGGCCGGCGATCTGCGTCTCAAGGTCGACAATGCGACCTGCTCGAATGGCAGCATCGTCGAGACCGGCTAGCGTCAACATCCGCTCGAGATACACCGGGTACTTCTCGCGGATGTCAGCAAATTTCTCTTCGCGATAGTACGACTCGTCTGGTAGACCCAGACCACCCTGCTCAACGAACACGAGGTAGCGCTCGGGTTGCCCGGGATCGTTGTCGACAAAAACCTGAAAGAACCCGCTCGATCCGCCGCGCTCAAATTTTCCGATGGTGCACAGCAGCGATTCGACGGATGTCACGGCCATCGCCTGCGCAAGCAGATTTTTGATCGGCTCCACCCCGAGTTCCTGCACCCTCGCCTCGTCAAGGAAGCTCGTGTAGAGGTCGCCAATCTTGCGCTCCTCGGTGCCGACTTCAGCAGACTGGGACTCGATGATGATGTCGTGAACTGCCTTCTCGGCCTCCTCGGCGAGGAGATAAAAGGAACCATAGCGCGCCTTATCGCTCGGAATCTCCGTGCGCGCAATCCATTGACCGTTGACATGAAGAAAGAGGTCGTCCTGCGGGCGGACCGAGGAGTCAAGCTCCCCGAGGTCGATTCCTGACGAGAGGGGGGCTTCGGGGCTCATGAGTCCAGCCTAATAAAAAATATGAGCGTCGCTGATGGGCATCCATCTTCAGGATTGCGATGAAGTGTTCCTGAGCGAATCACTACACACGATTGCCGTTGTCGCTCCACGATGAAATTCGCTGGTGAAAGCGACGGCAGTGGCGGGCCGTCCCTCAATCAGATCGATGGCCACTCTGCCTGCAGCCCTACCTTTTGCAGCAGCGGGTTGAACCATAGTCGTGAGATCGTAGATGTCCGACCCTTCGACGTGTGCACCATCGAAACCGACAACACTGAGGTGCTCAGGCACGGCGATCCCTGTGCTGATCGCTGCTTTGATGACACCCACTGCGAGCAGGTCACTTTGAGCGATCACGGCTGTTGGTCGATCAGCTACAGCCAGTAGCGCGAGGCCGGCGGCACGACCAGCCTCGCTCGAACTGCTGGTCGCGACAATTCCCGAGAACTCAGGATGCACGTCCCGCACACCGCGCAATCGATCCAACGCAGTGTGCGCTGTGGTACTGATCTCCCAATCCGATGGCAGGGAACGCTGCAGCCTGGTTCCATCAAGTGGAAGGGTAACCACGGCGATGCGGCGATGTCCAAGATCGTAGAGGTGGCGCATAAGGTGAGCTGTTGCGTCCCGGTTATCTAAGGTGATGGGCAGAACTCCAGGGATATCAGAAGCTTCAATCGCAACAACCGGCACGCCGCGCTGATGCAGAAGCGTCACGGACTCTTCGAGACGTGGCGAGCAACCGGACAGGATGGCGGCGTCTATGGGTGCCGAGACCACATCAATGCACGGCCCACCGGTATCGGTCAGCAGGAGCAGACCAGCCCCGGCAGCCCCGACTTCGCCGGCGATGCCATCAAGCATGGCTAAAGCCATGGGATCACAGAAAGCGTCTTGTAAACGATTTTCAAGAACAAAACCGACGATGCCAGAGCGGCCACGGCGCAAGGACCGCGCTCGGGGGTCGGGTCCGGCATAACCAAGGGCTTCGGCAGCCGCGATTACTTTGGCTCTGGTTGCCTCGGAAACTGGACCAGCTCCGCTGAAGGCGAGGGATGCCGTCGAACCGGAGACTCCAGCTCGGGCGGCCACAGCGGCGAGAGTTGGTCTCGCCGTAGCTTTTTTCGGTGCTGCTCTTGCCGTGCCATCCATAGGTTGGTACCTTATCCGAATCGTGTGATCGAATCGATTCGATAACAACTTCTTATGCCATGAACTAGACCCAGGAAACCTATGCCGAACACCTCTCCGGCTCCACAAAACGACCTTCAGCGTCGTCAACTTGCCCACTGGCGCAATGCAATCTTTGTCATCTTCCTCGTGAGCGGGCTTGCCATCGCCAGTTGGATGTCTCGGCTGCCCGCCGCGCGCGATAACCTCGACATGAGTTCAGGCCAGGTCGGCCTTCTCATCGTGGGCATCTCTGTCGGATCCATCCTCGGCCTCGTGGCATCAAGTCGCATTGTCGCGCGGTTCGGCACGGTAGCAACCATCAGTTGGGGGATCGTCGGTGCCGTCCTGGGAATCCTGATCGCGGGGTTCGGGGTTACCATCGGCCCCAGCTTCATCCTCGCCTTCGTGGGACTCATGCTTTTCGGCTGTGCTCTCGGTATCACCGATGTCGCCATGAACGTCTCCGGTGCCGCCAACGAACGCGCCATCGGGCGAGCTATCATGCCACTTTTTCACGCCTTCTTTAGCTTCGGCACCATGCTGGGAGCCGGACTTGGGGCTCTCGCCGAGCTAGCAGGGTTACCCATCGCTCTTCATCTCGTCCTCATTGGCGGCATCATCGTCGTCTCGATGCTTCTCGTGCGCCGCTTTATTCACGCTGAGGAAACAGTTGAGGAAGAGAACGAGAAGCCTCAGCCTCAGATCGCCGCCGACCCTACGACTGGCGGCTGGCATGGGCGCCTGGGAGCCTGGCGCGACCCGAAAACCCTGCTCATCGGTCTGCTGGCACTCGCCGCCGGATTCTCCGAAGGCTCAGCCAATGACTGGCTTGCGATTGCCTCCGTGGATGGGCACGGGGTCAGCAACGAAACCGGTGCCCTCATCTTTGGGGCCTTCGTCACGGCCATGACCCTCGGGCGGCTCGGCGGGGTAGCGCTGCTCAACCGATTCGGGCGAGTAGTTGTGCTTCGCGGATCTTTTATGGTTGCCTCAATCGGGTTGGTGCTCTTCATTTTTGTTCCCAACATCGCAGTCGCCATCGTAGGGGTGGTGCTGTGGGGGGCAGGTTCTGCACTGGGCGCCCCTATAGCAATGTCTGCCGCTGCCGATGATCCGAAGATCGCGGCGGCACGAGTCAGCGCCGTCGCCACCCTCGGGTATCTGGCCTTCCTAGTGGGCCCGCCCGCCATTGGCCTGCTCGGTGAACACACGGGTGTGCTCCACGCCTTGCTTATTGTTCTCGCACTCGCAGCAATCGGATCATTAATCGCTGGGGCGGCACGCGAACCACAACGGAGCGCACGCTAAGAACATAAACTTGAGGCTTGTGCGCCTC
>JBOFDJ010000089.1:0-9931 GCA_051646885.1 Rhodoglobus sp. | reverse complement strand
TCGGCCCGAGCGTCTGCCATGCTTCATCCGATCCACCCGGCATAATCGACGGCCCCAACAGCGCACCCTCTTCGCCACCGGAGATTCCGGCTCCCACAAAGTTGATGCCCGTTTCGCGAACCGTTTTCTCGCGCCGGATCGTGTCGGTAAAGAGGGCATTGCCGCCATCGACAATAATGTCACCCGGCTCGAATACGGCAACCAGCTCGTCAATAACGGCGTCGGTTCCCCGACCGGCCTGCACCATGATTAACGCGGTGCGGGGTTTTGAAAGCGAGGCCGCGAACTCCGCGTAGCTTGTCGCGGGAACAAATTCGGCTTCGGGATGCTCGGCAAGCAGGGCTTGCGTCTTCTCATACGAGCGGTTGTAGATGGCGACCGAGTTGCCCTCACGGCTCGCGAGGTTGCGTGCGAGGTTGGAACCCATCACCGCGAGCCCCACTACGCCAATGTTTGCCTGTGCCATGAGTCTCCTTTTCAGAACCGAATAAGCCGAGATAAGGCTAGTACGGTTCCGGGATGCCGCGGTCGCGTGTCGCTGTCTGGGCCTGCTGCTGCGCTCATGATGTGTTTCTGTGCGCTGTGCGCTGTGCGCTGTGCGCTGTGCGCTGTGCGCTGTGCGCTGTGCGCTGTGCGCTGTGCGCTGTGCGCTACCGCTCTGCTGTGCATCCCGTGTAAGATCGAGCACTGAACTTCGGCGAGGGAACCACATGGTTCCGTTATCGACGCGGCGGGTGAGTCACAGGGCTTTTCCTCACGCAGCAGTGCTTCGGCTGTGCACTCAGCACAGATGCGCGGTTCTGCCGGTGCGTTCGAGTTGAACACGATCTGGGCGCAAGCTCGTTAGGGAGATTTTCATGGCTGATCTCGACAGCAACCACCTCGTTACCGAGGTCCGCGATACTTTTGGCAAAGGGGTCGCTCGCAAGATTCGCGCCCGGGGCAAGATTCCGGCGGTGATCTATGGTCACGGCACCACGCCGCAGCATGTGACGCTGCCGGGCCACGAGACCGCGCTGATTTTGCGCAAATCCAACCAGGTGCTTGAACTTGATATTGCGGGAAAAATCCAGCTGGCTCTGGTCAAGGATGTGCAGAAAGATCCGGTGCGCCAGATCATTGAACACGTTGATCTCATCGTCGTCCGCAAGGGTGAAAAGGTTACCGTTGATATCCCTGTTCATCTTGAGGGCGAGTCAGCCGCGGGAACGTCGGTGAACCACGATGCCAACACCGTTTCTCTTGAGGTGGAGGCCACCCACATTCCCGAAAGTGTGGTGGTGAGCATCGATGGCCTTCCGGAGGGCACTCGTATTCTGGCGAAGAATCTTGTGTTGCCTACCGGTGCTTCGCTGATCACTGACCCCGAAACCCTGATTGTTGGCGTCACGGGTGAGTCTGAGCAGGATCTGGGTGAGGCCGCCGAAACCGAGGCTGCTGGTGATGCTGCGGGCGATGCCGCTCCAACAGAGGCCTCCGAGTAATCGGTTTTCCTCGTCGCCTCGTGGATGCGCAGTGGCTGGTCGTCGGGCTCGGTAATCCCGGGCCCGGTTACGCCGGTCACCGTCATAACGTGGGGCAGATGGCGGTGGGGGAACTGGCTGATCGCGCATCCGCTACATTCAGGCAACATAAGTCGAATGCCGTGGTGGCCCAGGGTCACGGCGTGGGCGTGAAGCTGGTGCTGGCCAAGCCCAACACCTTCATGAATCTCTCGGGCGGGCCGGTGGCAGCCCTGCTGCGGTTCTACAAAATCTCTCCATCGCAGCTGATCGTTGTGCACGATGAGCTCGATATCACCTTCGATACCGTGCGTCTCAAATCGGGAGGTGGGCACGGCGGACACAACGGACTTCGCGACATTATTGCCGCGGTGGGCACCGGTGATTTCCTGCGGGTACGCATCGGTATCGGCAGGCCTCCCGGTCGCCAGAGTGCAGCAGATTTTGTGTTGCGAGATTTTTCTCCCGCCGAGAAGGAGACTGTTCCGAACCTCATCCAGGATGCGGCGGATGCCGCCCAGCTCCTCATCACCGAGGGTCTTGCCGCGGCCCAACTGAGGTTCCACACCTCTCGGCCCTAGTTTTCCCCAGTCCTGAAAGCATCGCCAGCACGGCTGACAACGCTCGCACTATTTCCTTCCGGGCATTGTGCTGTGCCGGGCGAGAGGATGCTCCGCATCGCGCGCCTAGACTTATCCGGTGATACTCGAAGGAATAATCCCGGCCCTGTCGCGCGCCCACACCTTCGCGGATGCCCTCACCCTGTCTGGTTGCAGCGCCGATTTTTCTTTGGTGGACGGGCTGCGTGCGCCCCTCCTCGCAGGGTTACTCACCCGTCACGATGGCCCGCGCGCCCTCCTCGCCGTGGTGGCTACCAGCCGCGAATCCGAGGCGCTGCGGCGGTCCTTGGCCAGCTATCTCCCGAAGGCCACCATCATCGAGTTCCCGGCCTGGGAGACCCTTCCACACGAACGGCTGAGCCCGAGCGCCGAGACGGTAGGAAAAAGGATCGCGGCCCTGCGAGGCATCCAGAATTGGTCGCGGGCACGCACCGCGGCTTCGCACCCTGATGTCTCCGTCACCGGCGCTGATCAGCCTTTCGTTCTGGTGGCCAGTGTGCGCGCCGCCTTACAGCCTTTGGCCGATAATCTCACCAGCAGCGAGCCCCTGATTCTGCGCAGGGGCAGTCGCGGCCATGATCTTGCGCAGTTGAGCCGTCGGCTTGTTGATCTTGCCTATGCCCGAGTTGATATGGTCACCCGTCGTGGTGAGTTCGCGGTGCGGGGCGGAATCGTGGATGTTTTTGCCCCGACGGATGAGCACCCCCTCCGGCTCGAGTTTTTTGGCGATGAGCTTGAGCAGTTGCGCGAATTTTCGGTGGCCAACCAGCGTTCGCTCGACACCGAGATGACGGCGGTCGAGTTGGCCCCCAGCCGCGAGATGCTGCTCAGCGATGCGGTGCGGCAGCGGGCTCGTGAGATGCAGCACGAGTTTCCCAGCCTGTCGACCATGCTCACCAAAATCGGCGAGGGCATTCCTGTCGATGGTATGGAGTCGCTGGCCCCCGCCCTGGTCGATCATCTTGTGCCGCTAACCCACTACCTCCCGGAGGATGCCGCGATTGCGGTGATCTCGCCCGATAAAGTCGCGAGGCGCGCTGTCAGTCTTGCGGAAACGAACCGGGAGTTTCTTAGCGCGGCCTGGAATGCCGCTACTGCCGGTGCCGAGGCTCCCATTGATCTGGATGCCGGTGATTTTGTCTCGCTGAGCGCGCTTCGCGAGTCTGCCGGTAGTCGACCGTGGTGGACCCTGTCCAGTTTTGATTCCGGGGAGGATGAACTCAGGGACTTCGCCTCTAGCCCGCTTGAGGCGAGTGCTGTCGAACCCTTTGTGCGTATTACGGCACGTCCGGTACCCAATTTCGCCGGCCAGGCCGATGGTGCCCTGAACCATGTCGGCGAGCTGCTGCGGGAGGGCTGGACGGTCGCGGTCGTTTCTGAGGGCACCGGACTGGTGGAGCGCACGGCTCAGGTCCTGGCCGAGCACGAGCTTGCCGGTCGCGCGGTAGAACAGTTTCCTCCCGCTACTGAGGTCGGCCTTGCCTACCTGCTGCAAGCATCCGTCGACCAGGGTTTCGAACTACCAGAGATCAAGCTTGCTCTGCTGAGCGAGAGTGAGTTCTACGGGAGAACCGCCGGCTATGACACTCGCCAGGTGAAAAAACTGGCCAGCCGACGTACCACTGTCGTTGACCCCTTACAGCTCAAGGCCGGAGATTTTGTGGTGCACAATACGCATGGCATCGGCACCTTTGTGGAGTTGGTGCAACGTGAGGTCTCGACCGGTGGGCGGAACGCGATCAAGACCCACCGTGAATTTCTGGTTATCGAGTACGCCCCCAATAAACGCGGATATCCGGGCGATAAGCTCTACGTCCCCACCGACCAGCTTGACCTCCTCAGCCGCTATGTTGGCGGTGAGGCCCCGGCTCTTAGCAAGATGGGTGGAAGCGATTGGGCCGCCGCGAAAAGCAAGGCGCGCAAGGCGGTGCGCGATATCGCGGTCGAGCTAGTCAAGCTCTATAGCGCCAGAATGGCCTCGAAAGGCCATGCCTTCGGCCCGGACACCCCATGGCAGCGCGAGTTGGAGGAGGCTTTTGCTTTTGCCGAGACCCCAGACCAGTTGACGACCATCGACGAGGTCAAAGCCGATATGGAGCGCCCCATCCCGATGGATCGCCTGCTCTCAGGCGATGTCGGTTACGGCAAAACCGAGGTGGCGGTGCGGGCCGCGTTCAAGGCGGTTCAGGATGGCAAACAGGTCGCGATGATCGTGCCCACCACACTGCTAGTGCGCCAGCATATGGAAACCTTTGCTGAGCGGTTCGCCGGTTTTCCGGTGCACCTTCGCGCGCTTTCGCGCTTCCAGACCGAGGGCCAGTCGAAGGACACGATTGCCGGCCTTGCGGAGGGCACGGTCGACGTCGTGATCGGAACGCACCGCCTGCTCGGCCAGAGCATCGCGTTCAAGGACCTCGGGCTGGTGATCATTGACGAGGAGCAGCGGTTTGGTGTTGAGCATAAGGATGCGCTCAAAAAACTCAAGACGAATGTCGACATCCTGGCGATGACGGCGACCCCGATCCCGCGCACCCTGGAGATGGCGGTCACGGGCATCCGTGAGATGTCGACGCTGGCCACCCCGCCAGAGGATCGTCACCCGATTTTGAGTTTTGTGGGGCCGTATTCCGAGCGGCAGGTGGCGGCGGCGATCCGTCGTGAGCTGCTCCGTGAGGGGCAAGTGTTCTACGTGCACAACAGGGTCTCGAGTATCACGCGTATCGCCAATCAGCTGGCCGAACTGGTGCCGGAGGCGCGCATCGCGGTGGCTCACGGTCAGCTGCCGGAGCAGGTGCTCGAGCAGGTGATGGTCGATTTCTGGGAGCGTAAGTTCGATGTTCTGGTCTCGACCACAATCATCGAGACAGGGCTGGACATTGCCAATGCCAATACCCTCATCATTGACCGGGCCGATAAATATGGCCTGTCGCAGCTACACCAGCTCCGCGGTCGCGTCGGGCGCGGGCGCGAGCGGGCGTATGCCTACTTCCTGTATGACGCTCTCACTCCGATGACCGAGACCGCTCATGAGCGTCTCAACACGATTGCGGCCCATAATGAGCTCGGGGCCGGAATGCAGATCGCGATGAAAGATCTTGAGATTCGGGGTGCCGGCAACCTGCTCGGAGGTGAACAGTCCGGGCATATTGCCGGGGTTGGTTTCGATCTTTACCTCAGGATGATCGGTGAAGCCGTCTCCACCTTCCGCGGTGATGTTGCTGAGGGTCAGACCGAGCTTCGGCTCGAACTGCCGGTGGATGCGCACATTCCCGAAGACTATGTCGAGAGCGAGAGACTCAGATTGGAGGCCTATCAGAAGCTATCGACGGCCTCGGCTCCGACTGCCAGTGCGGACAGTATCGACCGTGTGTTGGAGGAGCTCGGGGACCGTTATGGTGAGCCACCCGAGCCTGTTGTTAACCTGATTGCGGTGTCGCGGCTGCGGCGAATGGCTCAGAAATCGGGTCTCAGTGAGGTGGTGGTGATGGGTGATAAATTGCGCATCGCCCCGGCGAACCTGGCCGACTCTATCCAGGTGCGGTTGCAGCGGATGTATCCGGGTGCGCGGTACCATGCTGCGGCGTCTGCGGTCATGGTTGCGCTGCCATCTGACGTGAGCGATGGGAAACTTATTGAGTGGACAACCGATCTTATGGTGGCCATTTTCGGTGCCGAGGTGAGTTCCCCCGTCTAAGCCTCGGCAGGCCGGGGCTCTACGCCGGATACGGTTACTGCCCAGTATGCTAACGAGCAGTAGACGAGTATGGAGCTCTTGTGTCCCGATTTTTTTTGAAGAATTCTGGTCGAGTCATGGCGGCCATGGTTGTCGTTTCTGGATTGATCGGGGTTGCTCCTCCTGCCTTACCCATGGGGAGCGACCGTGTAGTCCCCGCGACCGGGGGCGCGCCTGTTATGGCACAGCACAGCCGCCCGGCACAGCTCACGACCGGGGTAGCGGTTCCCACATCCTGCGGCGTTCAGGCTAGCGAGCAGGGGTTGCGTCCGGTGCTTCAGATCTCGCTGCCGCAGAATGCTAGCTGGTCGGGTCAGACTCCGCCGTACTCGTTCAATGACACCGCAGCCGTGGCTCAAGGATTCGACCGGATTGGCTATTGTCTTGAGCTCGGTAATGCCACCAAAAATGATTGGGCCTGGGCCGCAATGGAGCCCTTCACGCAGGATTCTTCGCGTCTGGGGATACCCACACAGAGTGATGCCATTGTGCGCCAGCGAGTTAATGACCTCGATGTTGCTTCCAACCTGAGCAATGTGCCGACGGGAACAAAGATGACCGGCTACCTCGAGATGTGGCCTCACGCATACGGCCCCACGGCATCCGGGCAGATCTCTCACACATGGTCCAGCATTTTTGATGCCGATGATCGCCCATCATCGGGAACAGGCCTCTACGGTTCCTTCCAAATCCATCGGGTGGGGATGACGCCAACATCAACTGACAAAGCAAAGACGATCATGGCGGTCAACGGATTTACCGCCGGTGATGTCATGGATGTGGGAATTGGCACCCCGGGTGGGCCGAACCCTGATTCCACTGGGGTCAAAAACGCTGCCAAGTACACCAAACGCCAGCTCACTGTCTACGCGCGCGCCGCCACCGCAAAAGTGACGGTGGCACCCAGTGATCGGCAGCTCTACCCTCGCGATGCTTCAGGCGGAGCGACCCTCGCTATTGAGGGAACTGTACTGAGCAGCACCGTCAGCGAGGTCAGACTGGTGACGACCGTGCAGGGCGTGAGCACCACCACAACGCAGCCTGGTCCGGATTTTTCTTTTGCCCCCCGAATACAGGCCGGCCTCTTCGAATACGACTTCTCACTCGAGACCGTTGCCAATGGTAGGGTTCGGCAGGTGGGCCATTGGTCTCATATCGTGTCTGGCGATGTTTTTGTTATCCAAGGCCAGTCAAATGCGGAGTCGGCTCCCTATGTTGAATCCGGTTCTGCGTCCCAGGCGACACCGTGGGCTCGTTCCTACGGAAGCACAACAATGAGTCCTTCTCTCTCCGGCCTGAGCCGACAGTGGAACTATGCGGTCGGCGACACCGTCGGCGATAACGGAGCTGTGGGGCAGTGGGGAGTTCGTATGGCACGCTCACTCACGGAACAACTGAGGGTTCCCGTGGCGATAGTCAATGGTGCTCTCGGCGGAAAGAAAATCGACTATTTTCAACGCAATGACAGTCAGCCGAACGATCTCAACACCAACTATGGCCGTCTGAAGTCTCGGCTCGCTGCTGCGGGGGTTCTCAGTCAGGTTCGTGGTGTGCTGTGGTATCAGGGCGAATCAGATGCAGGAAAGACCTCCGTCCATATTGCGGGCTTCGCCTCGCTTCTTGCTGACTGGCGAGCCGATATTGGTGGTCCAGATACTCGCTACTTCACCTTTCAAATTAGAGGCTCCTGTTCTGCGACCATTAACGATCTGGCATTACGTGACGCGCAGCGCCAACTGTCGGTAGATCAGGATCTGACAGTGTTGTCGACCACAGGGATCCCCGGTCACGACGGCTGCCACTACAACTGGACGACAGGCAGTCGACTCATCGGTGACCAAGCGACCGCGACGGTGATCCGTGACCTCTACGACGGGCCGAGCGACAACGTCGCAGCACCGAATCCGGTCTCAGCTTCTCTCGTCTCATCAACGGCAACCGAGATTGTGCTGCACTTGGCGAACACCGACACTCTGACGGTGGATCAGGGCGTCGGTGCCGACTTCCGTGTTGTCGGTGCTGACGTTACTGTCAGCGATGTTCGCTACGAGAGTGGTGGGCGACTCATACTGACCCTCTCGGGACCGGCCACCGGCGTCACCGCGCTGAGCTACGTATCTCATACCGGATTCGGTGGGCCCATGATTCGCACTTCCCTAGGAATGGGCCTGCTTGCATTCGACTCCCTTCCTGTCACAGTGGGGTAGCGCGGCACCGTGCCTCGTTGTTCCATCATGATCGGGGGTTAGATTGTGACCGCTGTTATTCCTTTCGTCGTCATAGCGCTGTGTGCCCTGCCCTGGGTCCTGCTGGCGAGTCGGAGGTGGGGTCATCTGTTCGGGGTTCCCGCGGTGGCTGTGCTGGCAGTGCTGCTGGTGCTGGGAGCCATGATCCTGGGTCGGTTGCTGGGGCTGGGAATCCTGGTATCGACCGGAGTGGTCGTGATCGCCATGGGGGTTCTGGGGGCTGTTCTTATTGTGCGTTCTGGTGCGTGGCGCAGGCCGAGTCGGCACGCTGTAGCGGTGTGGGCTCCTGCCATGGTGGGTGCCCTGGCCTGGTGTGTTGCCTTCGCGGTCGCGCAGGTGCTGCCGGGTGCGGCACGACTGAGTTGGGCGCTCAACGGTGATGCCAATAACAATCTGTTCTTCGCTGGTCGCATCATCGATCAACACGGAGTAGCACTCGGAGTCCAGGAGAATCCGGTCCCGCTGCCTGCTGCGCTGCTCGCTTTGGGTCTGCAGCCGATGTGGCCAGAGGATCCCATAGCCCGTCTCGAGCACAGCTTCGTAGGTCTTGGTGCTGTGTGGGTGGTGCTGCTTGCCGCAGTGGCGCTCGGGATGGGGGCGGTAGCGGCATCCCTCATCGACCGTTCACGGCTCGATCTCGTTGCCGTTGCCAGCGCAGCGGGATCTCTGCTTCCGTTGACCTGGTTCGTCGCCGGATTGCCCATCGAATACGGCTATTTCAATGCTCACCTAGTGATCCCGCTGGCTCTCGCTTCCTGGCTGATATACCTCGCAGTGCCGACTCGACCGGTTATTGGTATTGCCCTGCAACTATGCACGGCTACCCTCATGCTGGCCACCTGGAGTCCCTGGGTGGTGCTCCCGCTTGCGCTAGGCCTTGCCCAGGGTATGAGTCAGTGGTCCGCCCTGAGGAGCATCACCGCTCGAACCGGCTGGCCGTTGATTATTGCCCTCCTGCCACTGTTATGTTGGCTTTTCCTGGTGTCGGCTCCGGCGCTGGCTGCCCTTGGCGACGCATTCCAGATCCCTGGGCATGGATTACCCGGGGTCATTCCTGTCGCCGTTATTGTGCTGGTGTTGCTGGTCCTCGGTGCGGTACTGCTGCGACGCCGTCTGGCCGTGATGGCGCTAACCTCCCGAGCAGAAATCCCACCGCCCGTGCTTTCGGCCGCAATCGCCACCACTACTGCCATCGTGTCTGGTAGTGGAACGCTCCTCTTCCTTGCTCGGGATTCCGACCCACTCACCGCGTACTACCCGGCCAAGTTTTTCTGGCTCAGCACCGTTATCGTCGGAATTATTGCTGCCTCTGTGTTCTTTGCCCTTGTTGCGCTGAGCCGCCGACCGCTGCTGGGTATCGCCGTCGGTACCCTTGTCATCCTGGTCGCCGCCAGCCTTGGCCCGCCTCTGAAACGTCCGGGTTTCGTGATCCGTCCGCCGGTGACACGCCTTCTGGCTGGCGCGGTATGGGCCTCGGGTGATAGATCTGCCGAGCTGATTCTGGCCAACTCTGATCCCAGCGACCCCGGGATACTCTGGGCCTCGGGCGAGCCTGATGAAGCCTTTATCGACTTCTGGATTGCCCTCAAACTGGGCGGTGAACTTGGTGCTGATTCTGCGGGATATTCGGATGGCGACCCCACTCTGCGCGGCTTTGCATTCGCCGCATATCGGCAGTATCGCGACACCGGATCCTGGATGACGCCACCGGTCGGGCAACTGTGTGACGTTATCCAGGCCATCGGGGGTAGCGTGCGGGTGGTTACCGCCGATCCTGAGCTTGAGCAATCGCTCAACGAGCTGTGCCCTGCGCTGGAGGCCCAGGTCGAA
>JBOFDJ010000088.1:0-16953 GCA_051646885.1 Rhodoglobus sp. | reverse complement strand
GCGAGTCCATCCTTGACCGAAATTCTTTCCAGCTCCTAGCCATGCGGCTAAAGCTCGTATCCGGTATTAGACACCGTTTCCAGTGCTTATCCCAGAGTCAAGGGCAGGTTACTCACGTGTTACTCACCCGTTCGCCACTGATCCAGAGAAGCAAGCTTCTCTTTCACCGTTCGACTTGCATGTGTTAAGCACGCCGCCAGCGTTCATCCTGAGCCAGGATCAAACTCTCCATAAATGTTTGACTGCACGGGAAACACCCGGAGGTGTCATGCCCGGCACATCTAGCGCCACCCGCATCCGGAATGGGATGTCGAGGTGACAAGTTTGATGCTGACAGAACAAATCAATACTGACTTGCTTTGTTTTATATCTTTTCCAAAGGAATCTCCTGCATAAAGCCCGTGAATACCGAATGGTGTTCACAAAGCTGAACGCACGAGGTTTTTGGCATTTGACATTGTGCACGCTGTTGAGTTCTCAAGGATCGGACGCTCAAAACTTTCTCAGCCAAAGCCGGAAGTTAGGGCAACTTTCCCAAAATACCACTAAGCAGCTACTCACCAAAATGGTTTAGAACCAATAAATCTAAGTAGAGCCAATGGATTTGATACCACACTGTAGATCACACACGAATACAATCGTGTGATGTTCAGTGAGGAGGATGTCCCTCTTGAGGCCGGTAAGCTCTTCGGCTTTTCCGCACCTTTGGGCGACAAGTAATTACTTTACGGGCGGCTTGGGAGGCTGGCAAATTTTGATGCATCCCGGGCGTGTCGTCGCATGTCTGTCAAACCCTAAAGAGCAATCACCGCAGCTCTGTGCCGGTGAGTTCCACCGACACGTTCTTGCATCGGGCAAGGACTATTCCACAAATACGCCCGCGAGCGTCTTTTTGCCCCGGCGCAATATCGCCATCCGACTCGACAAGGCGGAATCAAGAAGAGTTGATGACGAATCATCAACTCGGTGATTATTAAGGTAAACGCCACCCTCCGCAATACAGCGACGCGCAGCGCTCACACTAGAACTGAGACCGGTAGCAACCAGAAGATCGACTATCGACGCCGAGGCTGGGGCAGTGGTGTGAGGTAACGCGCGTAACGCGGACTCCAGAGTAGCGGCATCCACCTCGCGCACATCACCCTGCTCAAAGAGAGCACGCGTGGCAGCAATCGCCTCATTCGCTGCCGACTCACCATGCACGAGTGCAGTGACTTGGAAGGCCAGAACGCGTTGGGCAGCACGGGCCGCTGGCTTGACCGTGATGGCTGATTCAAGTACCTCAATCTGAGCGCGCGTGAGGAAAGTGAAAATCCGGAGGTGCCCGATCACATCGGCATCGTCGGTGTTGAGCCAAAATTGGTAGAAAGCGTAAGGGCTCCTCATCGCTGGATCTAACCAGATTGCGTTGCCTTCGCTCTTGCCGAATTTGGTGCCGTCAGAATTCGTGATAATCGGAGTTCCTATCGCCTGCACGCTCACACCCTCGGCTTTGTGGACGAGATCGGTGCCGCTGGTGAGGTTGCCCCATTGATCGCTACCGCCGGTCTGCAAAACACAGCCATAACTACGGTACAACTCAAGAAAATCCATACCCTGCAAAATTTGATAACTGAACTCGGTGTAGCTGATACCCGCATCGCTGTTGAGACGAGCGCTAACGGCATCTTTCTTCACCATCGTTCCCACCCTGAAGAACTTGCCGACATCACGTAAAAAGTTGATCGCACTCATCGGTGCTGTCCAGTCAAGGTTGTTGACCAACCGTGCCGGGTTGTCGCCCTGAAAACTCAGAAACCTAGAAATTTGATCCTGGAGGTACCCCACCCACTCCGCAACCGTGTCGAGATCGTTCAACGTGCGTTCTGCCGTCGGTCGCGGATCGCCAATCAAGCCTGTCGAACCACCAACCAAGGCCAAGGGATGATGGCCTGCAAGTTGCAAACGCCGCATCAACAGCAACTGCACCAGATTGCCCAGATGAAGGCTGGGAGCTGTTGGGTCAAAGCCGCAGTAGAAAGTGATCGGCGGGCCAGCGAGCAGTGTTTTTAGTTGATCCGCCTGGGTTGAGACGTGGATGAACCCACGCCAGTTGATCTCATCCCACACATCGGTAAACGAGTTGTCATTGCACTGTGGCGCAAGTGATTGCCCTACAAGAGATTCTGAAGCGGATTCTGGCACGCATCCCACCGTAGCTCAGGATCAGTGATCGGCGACTATGCCTCAACGTCGACCGTGCCTGAGCCGCCCGTATCCAGAGGTCGCGGTGGATAGACCCAGGCGACGAGCACTACCGAAATGATCATGAGCAAAAACCACGAGCCAAGTTTGGCGAGAGACACCAGCTGCCAACCGTTTTCCTGCCCTGGATACTGCCAAGCCTGTGCCCACGTTCCGATGTTTTCAGCGAACCAGATGAATAAGGCAACACCAACAAAGGTTACGAGCAACGGCACTTTTACCCGGTGCCGGAAAATCCGAAAACTCATAGTGCAGAATCCGAAAATCACCCCGGTTGCTGCCATTAAGACGTAGCGAGCATCTGGCACATAGTGATGAGAAAAGAAATTGATATAGATCAAGACAGCCAGAAGCGCGGTAATCCAGCGTCGGGGGTAACGGTCGAACCGTAAATCGAAGAGACGGTAGACGCGCACCATATACGAGCCGATTGCTGCATACATGAAACCGCTGTAGAGCGGCACTCCCCCGATCTGGAGAACGCCTTCACCCTCATACAGCCACGAGCCGACACTCGTTTTGAAGAGTTCCATACAGGTACCAATGAGGTGAAAGAGGACGATCACCCGAAGCTCGCGCAGAGACTCGAGCCGTGCTGCCACCATAACTACCTGGATGCCCACTGCTGCAATCACAAGAAAATCATTGCGCGCAAGTGCAATACCTTCCGGGTACCACAGCTTGGTAGCGACAAGAACAACCAGGATTGCGGCACCAAAAACACACGACCATGCCTGTTTGAGCAGGAAAACCAAAAACTCGAGCAGAACGCTGTGGAGCCCGTTGGTAGGCCTGGTGTCAAGCCTGCGGTGTGCCCAGTCATCGATCCGCTGCTCAACCGAGGTAAACCTTGTCACTTATGTGCTCACCAGCCGGTGATCCTGGTCTTTCGTGGTGTCACGCTGTGCCCCCTACAGCTAGCTGCCGAACCCGCTCAAGCAACTCTCTGCGCTGCTCTGCAACCCGCTCAGGTGCTGTGCCGCCAACGCCATTGCGGCTGGCAACGGAGCTCTCCACCGTGAGCACGGCCCGAAGGTTCGCGGTGAGATGAGGAGAGATCGCCAGATACTGTTCATCTGTCGGTTCGTGCAGCTGCAAGGAGCTCTCTTCGCAAAAACGCACTAGTGCGCCACTAATTTCATGCGCCTCTCTGAAGGGAACATGCTGACGAACCAGCCAGTCAGCCACATCCGTGGCAAGTGAGAACCCTTCAGGCGCCAGCTCGGCCATCCGCTGAGTATGAAAACTGACGGTGGCGAGCATTGCCGTAAAAGCAGGAAGCAATGTCTCAAGGGTCTCGACAGAATCAAAAACAGGCTCTTTATCTTCTTGCAGATCGCGGTTGTAAGCCAGCGGCAGCCCTTTCAGCATTGTTAGCAAGCCGGTGAGATTTCCGACCAGACGCCCGGACTTTCCGCGAGCCAATTCTGCGATGTCAGGGTTCTTCTTCTGCGGCATGATCGACGAACCCGTGGAGTAACGATCATCCAGCGAGAGGAAGCTGAACTCTTTGGTGTTCCATAGAATAATTTCTTCGGCGAACCGGGATAAGTCGATGCCCAACTGAGCGGCAATAAAAGCAAACTCGGCCACCACATCGCGACTCGCCGTGGCATCAATGGAATTCTCGGTTGGTCGACTCAACCCCAACTGAAACGCCACGAGAGCCGGGTCGAGTCCAAGACTCGAACCCGCCAAGGCACCAGCGCCGTATGGCGAAGTGGATGCCCGTTGCCGCCAGTCACGCAAACGCTCTAGTGTGCGCAGCAGCGGCCAAGCATGAGCGAGCAGATGATGAGCGAGCAGCACCGGTTGGGCATGCTGCAGATGAGTTCGTCCTGGCATGATCGCATCACCCTGGCGTTCGGACTGAGTAGCAATAGTGCGAATCAACTCCACAACAAGCTCACCAATCACCGAGGCATGATCGAGCAAATAGAGCCGGATGAGAGTGGCAATCTGATCATTGCGACTGCGACCAGCGCGCAACTTGCCGCCGATTTCGGCCCCAACAATCTCAATCAACCCTCGCTCGAGCGCTGCGTGCACATCCTCATCGTTTTTCTGCGGGAGGAAACTACCGTCGGCGACTCTGGTCTCAAGAACACGAAGTGCGTTCGTCATGGTTTCATATTCAGTGAGCGAGAGGTACCCAGCACAGGACAAAGCCTTCGCATGCGCCCGAGAACCCGCAAGATCATAGGGCGCAAGCTGCCAGTCGAAATGGGTCGAGCGGCTCAAATGCACCAACTCAGGAGAAGGACCTGCCGCGAATCGTGCGCCCCAGAGCGAGCCTTCGCCAGTTTTTGCCTCAGCGCCCATGAGAACCGGCCCGTTCCAGAAGCCAGACGAGGAGCGCCTTTTGGGCGTGCAAACGATTCTCCGCTTCATCCCAAACAACGCTCTGCGGACCGTCGATCACCTCAGAACTCACTTCGTATCCACGATCAGCGGGCAAGCAGTGCAGAAAAATCGCATCAGGTTCGGCGAGAGCCAGCAACTCAGCGTCGACCTTATAAGAGCTGAGAGCGGCCACACGAGCAACCTTCTCTGCTTCTTTACCCATCGATACCCAGGTGTCTGTCACCACCACATCTGTGCCGACCACCGCATCCCTCGCCTGAGTGAAAAGTGCGACAGAGCCACCGGTCTGCACCGCGATTGCCTCGGCATCAGCAATAACCTGCGCGTCGGGCAGGTAGCCACTCGGACAGGCGACCCGAACATGCATGCCAGCAGTCGTACCTGCCAGAAGATAAGAATGCACCATATTATCTGCCCCGTCACCGAGGAAAGTCAGCGTCAAGCCAGCGAGGCGACCCTTATGTTCTCTGATCGTCAACAGGTCAGCAAGTAGCTGACAGGGATGAAAATCATCACTCAGCGCATTAATCACGGGAACAGAGGTACCCAACGCTATTTCTTCTAATCCTGACTGCGCGTAAGTGCGCCAGACGATGGCAGCAACTTGCCGCTCAAGAACGCGAGCCGTGTCTGAAGGGCTCTCTTTGCCACCAAGTTGGCTGTTGGCCGTGGAGATAATCAGTGGCACACCACCGAGATCAGCAATGCCCACGGCAAAAGACACTCGAGTGCGAGTCGAGGATTTATCGAAAATAACCGCCACGGTCTGAGGGCCGGCAAGTGGTTTGTATGCCCACCGATCAGCTTTGATCCGTTCAGCCAGATCAAGAACGGCTGCTTGCTCGGCCGGGCTGAGATCATCGTCGCGAAGAAAATGGCGGGTCATTATTGTCCTTTCAGAGCGCGGGTTGTGTGGCACAAGACGTCAGAGCCGTGGCGAATTTCTCGACAAACTCCGAAAACTCGGTCTCGCCGATAATCAATGGTGGAGCCAGTCGAATAGTCGTACCGTTGGGTGCGTTCACGATCAGCCCGGCAGCGGCGGCAGCAGCGGCCACCTCCCGTGACAGGGGAGCAGAGAGCCCCACCCCAATTAAGAGCCCACGACCGCGTACCTCAGATACGAGTGGTAAATTCCTGACAGCCGCCATAATGTGCTGGCCCCAATAGGCGGCATTTTTTACCAAACCAGCACCCTCGATCTCGCCGAGCACCGCATTAGACGCCGCGGATACTAGCGGGTTACCACCAAAAGTACTTCCATGTTGGCCACCAGTCAGCAACTCGGATGCCGCGCCGAAAGTAACCAAAGCACCAATGGGAACACCGCCGCCGATCCCCTTCGCCACCGCAATCGCATCAGGGGTGATGCCGTCATGTTGGAAAGCGAACCACTCCCCGGTCCGCCCGGCACCGGTCTGAATCTCATCGAGAATCAACAGCGCACCATAACGAGAGCTAAGTTCTCGGGCAACACGAAGAAAGCCATCGGGCAGTGGGATGACTCCGGCTTCGCCCTTGATCGGTTCGAGAACGAGTGCCGCAACCTCTGAACTCATTGCTTCTTCGAGCGCTTCAATTGTGCTGTCGATATGCACGACCCCGGGCATGAGGGGCTCAAATGGGTCCCTCAGCGATGATTTTCCGGTCAGGGACAACGCCCCCATAGTGCGCCCATGGAAACTGTCCTTAACACTCAAAATCTTGGGCCGTCCGGTGCGTCTGGCGAGCTTAAAGGCGGCCTCGATAGCCTCAGCCCCCGAATTTCCCAAGTAAACACGGCCCTGCTCCCCGGCGCCTGAGAGACGAATTAAACGCTCGGCAAGCTCAAGCTGAGGCGGGGATGCAAAGTAGTTGGAGACATGAGCGAGGGTCGCAATCTGCCGACTGACAGCATCCACCAGAACCGGGTGGCCATGACCGAGCGAATTGACCGCGATTCCGGCCAAGAAATCGAGGTATTTCTTGCCATCGGAATCCCAGACATAGCAACCCTCACCGCGTACCAGTTGAGCGCCAGGAAGGGCGGCAGATTTCATCATTCTTTGTGAGTAATCGTCTTGCCAGGTCATAGAGGAACCACTTCCGTGCCAACGCCACTGTGGGTAAACACTTCAAGGAGAACAGAATGTTTTTCGCGACCATCGATAATCGCCGCCTTAGGAACGCCCCCGACAACCGCATCGTGGCAGGCCGTCATCTTGGGGATCATGCCCGATTCGAGGCTAGGCAGTAACGCTTCGAGCTCAGAAACCGTTATGACCGAGACCAGAGAGTCACGGTGAGGCCAGTCCCGATAGAGACCCGCAACGTCGGTGAGGATAACCAGTTTCGCGGCAGACAGCGCCGTCGCGAGGGCGGCCGCAGCCGAGTCAGCGTTCACATTCACCAGGCCGGCGGGCCCCTGCGCAAGCGTCGAAATCACCGGGATACGTCCCGACGCGATAACCTCAAGCACCGACCTCGGGTCAACCGCGGTGATATCGCCCACCAGACCAAGATCGACGAGTTCGCCATCCACCATCGCACCGCGAGGTTCAGCTCGGAAGAGCCCATGTTCATCACCGGAAACACCGCAACCGAGGTCACCGTGCTCATTAATGAGCCCCACCAATTCAGCGCTAACCTGCGTAGTCAGCACCTCTCGAATCACCTCGATACTGTCGGGTGTCGTCACGCGATACCCTCCCTTGAACTGACTCGGGATGCCACGGCGCGCAAGCTCTGCCGTGATCTGCGGTCCGCCACCATGCACAACCACGGGCTTCACGCCCGCATATCTGAGGTAGACCATGTCCGCGGCAAATGCCCGCTTGAGTTCGTCATCGATCATGGCGTTGCCGCCGAACTTAACGACGATAACCTCATCATGAAACCGCTTAAGCCACGGCAAAGCTTCAACCAAAACAGCAGCTTTAGCAGCTGCGTGATCGTGATTCGACTGCGAGACAGGCAGAGACATCAGCTGGAGTACGCGCTGTTCTCATGCACGTAACTGTGCGTGAGATCGTTAGTAAGAATGGTGGCGCTGGCAGTGCCCGACTTGAGGTCGATCAGGAGGTCGACCCTCCGCGGTGTCAAATCCACTTCAGCACGCGGGCAGTCAGGCGCACCGCGACTACAAACACGCACCCCGTTAATGCTCACGTCGACATCAAAGGGGTCGAAGTGCGCATCCGTGGTCCCCATCGCCGCGAGCACCCGGCCCCAGTTCGGATCATTCCCAAAAATTGCGGCCTTAAAGAGATTGTTGCGCGCAATAGAGCGACCAACGATAACAGCGTCATCCTCATGGCGCGCATTAATCACTTCGATGCGGATGTCATGACTCGCGCCCTCGGCATCGCCTTGGAGCTGTTCGGCCAGGTCGCGACAAAGATCGGTCAGTACTGCGGTGAACTCGGCACGTTCTGGCTCGACACCAGACGCTCCCGAAGCAAGCAATGACACCTGGTCATTGGTCGACATACAGCCATCAGAATCGAGCCGATCAAAACTGACGCGGGTCGCCTGCCGCAGAGCAGCATCGAGATCCGCTGAGGAAATAACCGCATCGGTTGTGATGACCACCAACATCGTCGCAAGCCCTGGGGCGAGCATCCCAGCGCCCTTCGCCATACCCCCGACCGTATAACCGTCGCCTCGTCTGATGGAGTTCTTGGGCTTCGAATCGGTCGTCATAATCGCCAGGCTGGCGGCCTCACCATGATCACCCAGCGATGCAGCAGCCGCCACAATCGCCGGACGTAGTGTGTCGAAGGGCAACTGATCGCCGATAAGCCCGGTCGAGCACACCAACACATCACCAGCACTGACATCCAGCTCAGCCCCAACAGCTTCAGCCGTTGAATGGGTGACCTGAAACCCCTGCGGACCAGTGAAACAGTTGGCCCCTCCAGAATTCAGGATGATCGCCGATACCGTTCCATCAGAAATAACCTGCCGCGACCAGATAATGGGGTTTGCAACCGCCCGGTTAGTCGTAAAGACCACAGCGGCGTTCGCAAGGGGACCGCGATTAACGATCAGTGCGAGGTCAAGTCCGCCACTGAGTTTCAACCCGGCAGCGACGCCCGAGGCAGCAAAACCTTGAGCCGCAGTGACGCTCACGGTGCCACACCGTTCATCGGCAGCCCGGTTGTCTCACCAAAAGCCAAGGCGATATTTGCCGACTGAATGGCAGCACCCGCAGTTCCTTTGACCAAGTTATCGATTGCTGACACCACAACAAGTCGCCCAGCATTCTCATCGACGGCTAGGCCGATAAGAGCCACATTCGAACCCAGGGTATCTACGGTCCGGGGAAAAGATCCGACCGGAAGCACCTGGACGAAAGGCTCATCTGCATAGGCTTGCTCCCAGACCTCACGAACCTGATTCTCCGTCACCCCAGGAGCAAGCTTTGCCGTGGAGGTCGCAAGGATTCCGCGACTCATGGGAACTAAAACCGGGGTGAAAGAGATGCTGACATCGAGCCCGCCCGCATCCATGAGGTTTTGCCTGATTTCGGGATTATGCCGATGAATCCCTCCCACCTGATAAGCGGAGGCGGAACCCATAATCTCACTGGCCAGAAGCTCAGCCTTAAGACTCCTGCCAGCCCCCGAAGAACCGACGGAAAGCACAGCAACAAGATCGTCGCTCTTGATGACCCCGCTATGAATCCCCGGAGCCAGCGCCAGGGTAATCGCCGTCGCATTACAGCCCGGAACAGCGATCCGCTGCGCACCCATCAGGTAATCACGCTGCTTGCCCGTTCCTCTGAGCAGTTCGGGAAGCCCGTACTCCCAGGCACCGAAATACGGCCCGCCGTAGAATCTCTCCCACTCTGCCTGACTTCTCAATCGATGATCAGCACCACAGTCAATAACGAGAGTCTCCGGGGAAATGCCATGAGTTAGTTGACCCGAGACACCGTGCGGCACGGCGAGAAAAACGAGGTCATGACCAGCGAGGGTCGCCGAATCCGTTGGTTGAAGCAGGAGGTGACCTAGTGAGCGCAGATGCGGTTGAACAGCACGAAGCGGTTGACCAGCGTTACTGAATGCGGTCACCGTTGTGACGGTGAGTTCGGGGTGGGCAGCGAGCAACCGTAGAAGCTCACCACCGGCGTAACCGCTAGCACCGACTACGGCAACGGATAAAGACATGGCAATACCTTAACGATGAGGAGAGTGGACGAGGAGGCAGGCGGCGGCGGTTCACATCATCTGCTCGTTCGGTGCGATCTGTGCGTAGGAGACCGAACAGTGGCGAGGTGAAACGTCGCCTATCGTCGCTCAGCGGATTGGCACCGCAGGCCGCCCAGACCGCGCGCCGTCGGAGCCAGCCTGTGGCTAACATCGACGACAAAAAACTCACCCATGCTGCGACAGTACCCCACTCCCGCTAAACACTACTAATCGCTACCCTTATCACGGATGCTCGCCTGAGCGCCACGCTACACGAATTGGAGATCTCATGGCTCATCTTGACGGACTACTGGAGCTCATCCCGGTAAACGATATCGCCACGCAACTCGGAATACCGAAAGACCTCGCAGAGGGCGCAGTCCAACAACTGGTTCCCACAATTCTGAGCGGGATGGCCGCCAATGCCCAACACAATGACGGCGCTATCTCACTGGAGAAGGCGCTCAGCACACATTCACAATCCATTGATGGGGTGCGCGCTACGGTCGACAAGATCGATACCGTTGATGGCGAAAAAATCGCCAACAATGTCTTCGGTTCGAAGAAAAACGAGGTCGTTGCTGCGCTCGCCAGCACGAGCAACAGCAGCATGACTCAGGACGTCATTGCCAAAATGCTTCCGATGGTGGCTCCCATTGTGATTTCGTGGTTGGCTTCGCAATTCTTCGGGAAAAAGGATGCGGCTGCACCCGCTCCTCCCGCACCAGCATCATCCGGGGGCATTGGAGACCTGCTCGGAGGCTTGCTCGGAGGGTCACAGGGCAACGACATCGTGGGCAGTGTTCTTGGAGGCCTGCTTGGCGGCGGAAAAAGGTAGCGCTCTACTCCCGAAGGCTAGCTCCTACCCTGGCCGCAGCAAGCGTCACCGCGGCCATCTTCGCTTCGCTCGCTTCGGCGGCGGTCAGGGTACGATCTGAAGCCCGGAACCGAAGGGCGAAACTCAGCGATTTGCTGCCCTCCGGGATCCCGGGACCTCGGTAATCATCGACCAACGCTATGTGCTCAAGCAGTTCACCCGCGCCCTCAATAAGCAACGGAAGCAGTTCGCCGACACGAACTTCATCGGGCACCACAAGCGAAAGATCTTGCGTGGCCGCGGGAAAGCTGCTGATGGGATCGGGGATCACTTCGCGCCTACTGAGTTCAGTGAGCGCGTCAAGGTCGATGTCGAGAACAGCAACCACCCGCGGTAAATCAAGCTCAGCAGCAAGACTGGGAAGGATCTCACCCGCATAGCCGAGAATTCTGTCGCCCGAACGCAACTCAGCCGTTCGGCCAGGATGCATCGCCTGATGTGTCCCGGTAACCACAGTCAGAGGCGAGGACAGAGTCGAAGCAAGATGTCGTGCCGCACTGATCGCATCGGCAAGACCGCGGCGAATGGCCGCCTGCCCCGGCTGCTTCGAGACCGCATCCCCCACAAACAGCGCCGCGACATGCCACGGCTGGGGAGGAATACTGGCACGGAGGGCAGCAAGCTGTTCATCGGTAGGCCGCATATCGCCGACCGGGAGCTGATCAGTTCCGTACCGTTGACCCGCCTGAGGCAGAAAAACCGTTCCCACCTCAAAGAGGGCGAGATCAGTAAGCCCCCGAGAGAGATTACGTCTGGCAACCGCCAGCAGACCGGGAAGCAGAGAGGTGCGCAACCATGCTGACTGCGAATCGATTGCATTGGTGAGCTTCATCGCCGCAACAGCACCCTCAGTGGGTGACCCAAAGAGGTCATTGGATGACTGTGACAGGAATGGATAAGCCAGCACTTCGGTAAGACCGGCTGAGGCGAGCGAGGTTGATGCTAAGCGGCGCAGTCGCTGAGTGTGACTGAGACCACGGCCAGGCGGGGCGATAGGAAGAAGAGAGGGAATCTTGTCGTAACCGACAATTCGGGCAACCTCTTCGGCAAGCGTGGCGCAATCAGTGAGGTCGGAGCGCCAGGTGGGCGGTGTGACCACCAATCCCGCATCACCCTCTGCAACACGACAGCCAATCTCCGTCAGGGAAGCGACAACCTCATCCCTCGAAAAATCGACCCCGATCAACGTAGAGATGTAGCCATCGTTGAGCATGATCGATACCGGCACACGAGAGTTCATGAGCACAGACCCACGTTCATCGGCGCTAGCACCACCTAAGCTGACCAGAAGTTCAACTACCCGTGCAGCAGCAGGCGCAGCAACTGCGGGATCGACACCGCGCTCGAAACGTCGCGAAGCCTCGCTCTGCAGCTTATGACGACGAGCGGTGCGGGCAATCGACACCGGATCGAAATTGGCCGCCTCAATGAGGACATTCGTCGAGGCGGCGGTGATTTCGGTAGTGGCCCCACCCATGACACCGGCAAGGCCGATCGGTCCAGAAGCATCTGCGATCAGCAAGTCTTCTGGCGCGAGTTGACGGGTCGTGCCATCGAGAGTGGTGAGCGTCTCGCCCAGAACCGCACGACGAACGGTGAAATTTTCGCTGAGTTTGTCGAGGTCATAGGCGTGGATCGGCTGCCCCAATTCAAGCATCACGTAATTGGTAATGTCGACGATCAACGAGATTGAGCGGATGCCAGCAAGGGCAAGCCGTGAGACCATCCACGGTGGGGTGGGCCGGGTGGCATCCACCCCACGCACAACCCTAGTGATGAACACGGTCGCACCGATGTTACCGCGAATCGGCGCGGTGTCAGCTATGGTCACATCGAAACCCGAAGCAGCAACAGGAAGCTGAGCGAAAGCGGGGTCACGGAAGACTGCCCCTGTGGAGTGCGAGTACTCCCGGGCAACCCCGCGAAGGGATAAGGCATAACCGCGGTCGGGGGTGACATTAATCTCTACTGCGAAGTCATCAAGACCAAGTAGTGGTAGAGCGGGGACGCCCACCTCAGGATCGAGGTCTAGATCCTTCAACAGCAGAATCCCGCTATGCTCATCGCCCAAGCCCAGCTCGCGGGCAGAGGCTATCATGCCATCGGAGACATGCCCGTAAGTCTTACGCGAAGTAATCGGAAACGGACCGGGGAGCACCGCTCCAGGTAAAGCAACAACGACCTTATCCCCCACTGCAAAATTATGCGCCCCGCAAACAATACCGCGCGGCTGGAGCTCACCGACATCGACCTGACACCAATTAATCACCTTGCCGTTGGACTGCGGCTCCGACTGAAAACCCAGCACCTGACCGACAACAATGGGCCCACTGAGATCGAAGGTGTGGAGAGTCTCCTCCTCGAAACCTACCCTGACGAGAGCAGCGTGAATCTGCTCATGCGTGACATTGAGGGGAATATCAACGAACTCACGTAACCAACTCACGGGAACCCGCATCAGACGATCATCCCAAACTGCTGGGAAAAACGGATATCGCCCTCGACCATGTCACGCATGTCGTTCATCTCGTTACGGAATTGAAGCGTGCGCTCGATCCCCATACCGAAGGCAAAACCTTGGTAGTCGTCAGGGTCAACACCAGCGGCGCTCAGCACCTTGCGATTGACCATGCCACACCCTCCCCACTCAACCCAGCGGGCCCCGCCCTTGGCGTTCGGCTGCCAGACATCCATCTCAGCGCTGGGTTCAGTGAAGGGAAAGTAGTTCGGGCGCAGACGGATCTGCGCCCCATCACCGAACATGGCGCGGGCAAGGTGCTCAAGGGTTCCCCGCAGATGTGCCATCGTCAAACCCTTGTCGATAGCGATGCCCTCAATTTGATGAAATACCGGGGTGTGAGTCGCGTCAAGCTCATCTTTGCGAAACACCTTGCCGGGTGACACCACGTAAAGAGGAAGTTCACGACTCAGCAATGAACGAATCTGCACGGGACTCGTCTGGGTCCGCAGCACCAAGTGACCAGCGCTCGGGCTCGCACCAAACCCCACGGTCTCTTCATCCCTAGTGACCGGATCAACCGAGCCGGAATCGACGAAAAATGTGTCTTGTTCACTACGAGCTGGGTGATCTTCATCCATGTTGAGAGAATCGAAATTAAACCAGGCGTTCTCGAGCTCAGGGCCTTCGACAACCTCCCACCCCATACTCAGAAAGACATCGGCCATCCGCTCCATCAGCAGGCTCAGCGGATGCCGTGCGCCGAAGTTCCATCGCGCGGCCACCGCCGTGACATCGATGGCCTCCCCATCCAAGCGTGCACGCTCCTGCGCCATCGCAAGCTCCGATTCACGTGATTCCATCTGTTGACCGACCCGGGCGCGGGCCGCGCCCACCAGCTTGCCCGCTGCGGCCTTACGTTCGGGGGGAAGGACCTTAATCAGGGCGTTGAATTGCGCAAGCTGCGAGCGCTCCGCCGTGTGCTCAGTACGCGCGGTATGCAGTTCTGCCACCGTTGTCGCCGTTGCTATCGCCGCCAGTGCAGCCTCAACCGCGGCAGCAACGGCAGATTCGGTGATCTCGATGGGCACTGAGCTTTCAGTAGGAGTTGACACAAATCTCAAGTTTAGCGGGGCCCTCACACCGCTGATCGAACAGGCATCTAGCTCGCACTATCGACGGCTCCTGGCCCGACTCCCCTTGACATAACCGCCCTCGGTGCGACGCGCTACGCTACGCGCGATCCACGACAGCGTGAGATTCATCGCCAGATAAATCACCAGAACAATGATGAAGAACGTGAAAAAATAACGATTTCCGTAGAAATTCGGCATCTGATTGACGGTGATGCGCAGTAATTCGCTGTAGCCAATGACATACGCGAGGGATGTGTCTTTCAGGAGCACGATCAACTGAGCAATGATAATGGGTAACATCTGGCGAAATGCCTGAGGGAACTCGATACTGAATCGTGTTTGTAATGGCGTCAGCCCAATCGCAAAACCTGACTCGCGCTGCCCCTTCGGCAGCGCTGCGATTCCCGCGCGAAGTGCCTCTCCGATGATCGCTCCGTTATACACAGCGAGCGCGCCGACACCAGCCCCATACGCGCCCGTCGAAAAGATCAACAGGATAAACAACATCATCAACAACACCGGCATGCCGCGGAAGAATTCCAGCAGCACCGTTATCGGCACCCGTATCCACGCGGTGCGCGCTGTGCGTCCGAAAGAGAGCAACACGCCAAACACAAGCGCCCCCACAGCAGCTGAGGCCGCCATCTGAAGAGTTCCTAAAATACCTGAGCCGATTCCCCGCCATACTGCCCGATCATTGAGGATGTCCCAGCGACTTTGGTCGAACATCCCCTCCAATTGTGCTCCATTCGCCGAGACCCGTGGGGCGGCGAGAGCAAGATAAAGAGCAAAGAGTCCGACAACAATCGCCGCAATCCCGATAAGAGAAATGACGAGCGAGAGCCTTTTTGCCCGAGGTCCCGGGGCGTCATAGAGAACCGTTGTACTCATCGGAATACCGCAACTTTCTTCTCTACCAGCGCCGCAACCCGGCCCAGAGTCACGGTGACAATGAGATAGAACAGGGCCACCGAGATAAGGATCGCGAAGACCTCATCCCCACGAATGTTGATGACGTCCTGAGCGGAGGCGAACAACTCCTTGATGAAGAATGCACCTGCTACCGACGTGTTCTTGGTGAGGGCAATAAAAACATTGATCAACGGAGGAACAACCATGCGTAATGCTTGAGGCATCACGATAAACCCCAGAGTTTGAGCAAAATCGAGGCCGATACTTCTGGCAGCCTCCGCCTGCCCAAGCGGTACACCGTTCACCCCAGACCGAATAGCCTCAGCGACGAAAGGGGACGTATATGCCGTCAACCCGATCAGGGCCAGCGGGTAAAAATCAATCCGCGCACCAAGATACGGAAGGATAAAGGCACAAAAGAACAACACCAAAGTGAGCGGCGTATTACGCAGAACCTCTGTGTACACCGCGGCAAATCCACGCAGCGATGCCACCGGAGAGATACGCATGCCCGCGATGAGAGTGCCGACTACGAACGCGGCCAAACCCGAAATCAGAAGCAACGAAAGCGTCGTCCCAAATCCTTTCAAAAGAACCGGAAAATTCTCGACTACTGCATCCATAACCTATCTCCAGCGGTACATATCGGGCCGAGCGCTCCAGGGGGCCCGCGCGCTATAGTGCGCGGGCCCCCTGTTACCTCACTCAGTGTCAGCGGGTGTATCGATCCACAGCAGGCGGCTCGGGAAGCTCGAGAACCTTACCGGCGGTCGATTTCCATGCCGCATCCCAGGCACCATCGTCATACGATTCTTCGAGGGTGTCGTTGATCCAGTTTCGGAATACATCATCTTCTAATGTCAGACCGATTCCATAGGGTTCGGTCGTGAAGGGCTTGTTGAGAACCTCAAATTCTCCCGGATTTTGGTCGGCAATCCCCGCGAGGATCACGTTATCGGTCGACACTGCCACCACTGCCCCGGTGCGCAGTGGCTCCAGGCAGTCACTGTATCCGGCGGCAGGAAGCACAGTAACGCCAGCGGCAATCAGGTTCTTCTCGGATGTTGAGCCTGTCACGCTACAGACGTTCTTGCCAGCCAGGTCTTCTACGCTAGAAATACCCGTGGGGTTGCCCGACAGCACCAAGATATCCTGACCAGCCTCGTAATAAGGACCGGCAAAAGAAACAACCTGTTTGCGGGCATCATTGATCGTGTATGTCGCCACGACAAGATCCACTTCTCCAGCTTGAATAAAAGGCTCTCGGTTCTTGGAGACCGCTTCTTTCCAGACGATTTTTTGGGCAGGAATGCCCAACTTACTCGCGATGAGCTTGCCAATTTCAACATCGAACCCGACAGGACCGTCGGGACCATTGAGTCCGAACAGCGGCTGATCGTATTTGGTACCGATCGTGATCGTGCCCGCCTCGTTAAGTTTGGCCATTGTGGTGCCGGCATCGAAGGTGACCTTCTCCGCTACCGTCGGTTCCGGAGCCGGTGCCCCGGAATCTGCGCAAGAACTCAGCGCGAGAACACCCGTCATCGCAATAGCTGAGATCAATAGACCCTGTCTGATTCTCATTATTTCCTTCTACTTGCTGTATTTCGCTGTGTTTCTTAGCCCACCGGCTAGTGGGTAAGTACCTTTGAGAGAAAATCCTGCGCTCTCGAACTCTGGGGATGAGTAAAAAAATCCTCGGGTGTGGCTTCTTCGACGATTTCACCATCTGCCATGAAGAGAAGGCGCTGCGCTGCCTTACGCGCAAAACCCATCTCATGGGTTACCACC
>JBOFDJ010000087.1:0-33930 GCA_051646885.1 Rhodoglobus sp. | reverse complement strand
TGGCTGTCGCCCCGGTCGTCAAGAAGCTGGGTCTGCGGGTCCGTGAGATTCTCGAACCGGGAACGCTCGATGGGGGTGATGTGTTGGTGGTGGGAACCACGGCATATATTGGTCGCAGTGAGCGGACGAATGCGGAGGGCATTCGTCAATTTAGGGCCGACGCCACCACGCTCGGCTACACCGTGGTGACAGTGCCCGTCACAACGGGGCGGCACCTCACGAGTACTGTGACCGCCCTGCCGGATGGCACCGTGGTCGGCTTCCTGGAGCATGTTGATAACCCTCAGGCCTTTGATCGCTTCCTGCCCTTGCCGGAGGCCGGTGCTGCCGTTGTTGTGCTCTCTTCCGATACGGTGCTGATGGCGGCATCCGTTCCCCAGTCTGTCGCGGTGATCGAAGATCTCGGCTACACCGTAGTCACCGTCGATGTCAGCGAGTTCGAGAAGCTTGAGGCCGGGGTCACCGGACTCTCGGTGCGCTTGGGCTAAAGAGTGCTCTCTTTCCGCGTCCGCCCTGCTCGCACGAGCGATGTTCCCATGATCCAGCAGCTTGTTGAGCCCCTGGTGCAGCAGCGTATCTTGCTGGGTAAGGATCGAGTGGTCTTGTACGAAGCGGTCCAGGAATTTCGGGTTGCCGAGACCCCGGAGGGTCGACTCATCGGTTGTGGTGCGCTGCATGTGATGTGGGAAGACTTGGCGGAGGTGCGCACGCTTGCCGTAGCACCCGACTGCTTGGGCCACGGGGTGGGTCACCACATTTTGCAGAGGATTGAAGCGGATGCTGCGGGACTCGGTTTGAGCAGGCTCTTCTGCCTCACCTTCGAGAAGAGATTTTTCGAGCGTCATGGGTTCGAGGTGATAGCCGAAGATATTGTCGCTCCTGAGGTCTTTGCGCAGCTGGCACTGTCGCCCGACGAGGGGGTGGCTGAGTTTCTCGACCTTTCTCGGGTGAAGCCGAATACTCTGGGTAATACCAGAATGCTCAAGAAACTCTGAGGTGGTCGACCCGAATGTGGGGATCCGCGCTCTCTGGGCGTGCCCCTGTTGCGCAGGCGCGGGGCGCGTCTAGCCTGTGACTATGTCGACACTGCGCACCCCGGTTGGTCCTCAACCCAGCACGGTGTACTGGCGGCGCCGAATCGTGGTTGCCCTCGGTCTGATTGCCGTGGTTGTCTTGGTGATTCTCCTCGTGGTGCGACCAGGTGCGGTCACACCGACCCCGGCTTTGTCCACGGGGAGCATCGGTAGCTCTTCCACGATGGTGGTCACACCGCAGCCAGTGTCCACCGATTTGGCTGACACGGTTGCCTGCGATCCTGCCTCGATCACGGTGACTCCGGAGGTAGATCAGGACAGTTATGAGGCCGGGGTCAACCCTGTGCTTTCGTTCAGCCTCACAAGTTCCATGAGAACTCCCTGCACACTATCGGCCGGTTCTGATGTTCAGGAGTTTGTGGTCTCCAGTGGCAAGGATCGCATCTGGAGCTCGAAAGACTGTCAGGTCGACCCGGTAGCGGCCACCGCCACCCTCTTGCCCGGCGTCCCGCTGTTGGGCTCCTCGGTGACCTGGGCTCGGGTGCGCTCGTCGACCGGTGCCTGCGGTGGTGAGCAGCCAGTAGTGAGTGCCGATGGGGCAACCTATCGCCTCAGCGTTGCCGTCGGCGCTGTGAGCTCCTCATCATCGACTGCATTTCTGCTGTATTGATTCCCACATCTGGCCAATGCACTGGCCCGCAGCAGCATCCCATCGTCAGCTCGCCGACATCTTTTCACCTGCATGTCGCTCGCTCAGGGACCCGGCAGGGGATCCGGTCAGGAGCGCTGTTTCTGGCGTTTCGGGGTGCCGTGTACCCTGTTTTGGGCGTGCTGAGAGAGTAGAATACACTTTCTCTGCGCTGCTTCGCCGGTTACGCTGATGACGTGGAAGACAATTTTGGCGTAGCAGCGGGATGGTATCCCGACCCCCTTGGACTCCCGCAGTTGCGGTGGTGGGACTCGCAAGCGTGGACTGAGCATACCTCGGACGCGCGCGCTCCGATTCTGCTCCAGACCACGACAGTTCAGGCCTCAGACGCTGCTGACGAGCGTCAGTTTCGTACCCCGGTGCACGATGAAGAACTTCCTTCGCGGCGTGAGCGGCGTGAGCGTGAGCGCCACCAAGATGGCGATCTGTTGCACGCTACAGTCGATACCGACACTAGCGTTGATGCAGACAGTGCCCCGGATCTCGGTACCGAAAATGATCGCGAAGAACTCAGTGCCCAGCCCCTTCTTGCTATGACACTGCGTGAGCTTGAGCCCCCGCTGACAGACACTATCGATGATGTAGCGCCGGGTCCACGGCATATTGCTGAGCACAGCAGCGCGCTGTCCATGGAATCTTTATTCGGTCGACTCTCTGATAAGCGAGTGGGTGAGGAGGCAGCGCCGACTCGTTCGATCAAGAAGGTCACGACATACACAACCGCGGTGTGGATGATCGCCCTGATGCCGCTGATTCAGATTGCCCTCAGCATATTCCTCATCACTGTACTGAGACTGGGATCCAACTGGCCGATCATGGTCTCCGTTGTGGTCATTCCCTATTTTGTGGTTCTTGGTCTGGCTTTGTATGACCACCTTATGCTTAAGGTGTGCGGTCACACTCGCCCTGCGAGCGGGTGGTGGGCGCTCGCTACTGCTCCCGTATACCTGTTGATGCGCGCTGCACGTACGCATCAACAGACCGGCAAGGGGTACGCGCCAGTGGGAGTTTATGCCGTGGCGGCGCTGTCGGTTCTCGGTGGAGTCCTTGTCGTTCCCGGAACTGTGATCTCTCTTTTCCCCACGACTTTTGCTGCTGAAGCTGCTGATTCAGTGCGTGACACGGCGGCATCGCTCGGAGCCGATATCTCGGTATCGTGTGAGGCCCCGGCCTTTGTGGTGGGTGATTCCTTCACCTGTATTACCTCTGACGGAAACGTGCAGAGATCGTATCCCATACAGATCAGTCTTGAGCGTGAGAATGGGTGGATTACCTGGCGCACCCAGGACTGGGGCTTCTGGCTCCTTCCCGCTCGGTGAATGGCTATAGACTGATTTTTCTATAGGGTGGTTTTGCCCGCGGTAATAGGGTTTTGTTTGGTGGAATGTACTTTCTACTAACTGTTTTCCCGGTTAAGATGTTGACGTGGACGACGGCATTGGTGTGGCAGCAGGGTGGTACCCTGACCCGCTCGGGCTGCCTCAGCTACGATGGTGGAACTCGCGCAGGTGGACTGAGCATACGGCGGGGCTTCGGGATGCTCCTGTGCTTCGGGATGCTCCTGTGCTTCACGCTTCGATAGCTACCGATCTTGCCCGCGAGCGGCGTCCCGATCACGACAGTGAAGACGCGAGTGCGCAGCCCACATCGCCCGCGGTGACTGTGCGCGAACGTGAACTTTCGCCCACAGAAATTTTTGCCGAAGGCATTCGTGACGCCGAGGTGACACCGAGTCCGCGACGTGCACGCTCTCATGCCAATGCGGCACCAGTCGCCTCCGTCCTGAGTGCGCTTGCTGAAGACTATCGTGGCGAGGATGTTGCGTCGGTCTCGCCCATCAAAAAAATTGCGGTCTACACCACGGTAGCGTGGATGATTGCCCTTATGCCGCTCTGGCAGATCGTCGTCAGCATGGTTGTGGTTGCTGTTGTGGGCCTCGGTCACAATTGGCCTTTTATGGCCACTCTGATTATCGGACCATACTTCATCGTGTTGGGCTTCGCTCTCTATGATTGCCTCGTTCTTCGGCTTCGAGGTCATCGTCGCGCCGCTAGCGGATGGTGGGCACTGCTGACCGCTCCCGTGTACCTAGTGCTGCGTGATATCCGCACGCATCGTCAGGCCGACAAAGGTTTTGTGCTGACTGCGGTGTTTGCGGCATCCTGCCTCTCCGTTCTTGTGGGAATTTTCCTCGTTCCTGGCACCCTGATCGCTGTGTTGCCCTCGACTTTTGCCAATGAAGCCGCTGAATCTGTGCGAAACACAGCGGTAGCCTTCGGAGTAGATATTGCCGTTAGCTGTCCAGCGCCCCCGTTGATGATGGGCGAATCGTTCACGTGCCGCGCCTCTCGCAGCGCGGCAGACACGGTTTCTGTCGTGGTGGATCTTGAGCGTGAAAACGGCTGGATAACCTGGCGCGTGCGTGACTGGGGCTCTCTCGCAGCCTTGGTCGACTGAGATTCTACGTGGGGGAAAGGGCTGCTCTTAGATGACGAGCTGCTTATCCATTTCGGCTACCTTGTAGCGCGCCAGAGCCAAGTTTGATTTCGTTGAATCGAGAACCAGATAGATAAAAATCGAGGGGTTGTTCGTGAGTGGGCGAATGATGTGGTACTGCGAGCTCAGTGTGATAAGGATGTCGTCAATGCTGTCTTTGAGGCCCAGGGCCTTCATAGTGCTGAGCTTGGCCCTCATCACCTCGGTGTTGCCCGCGGCGGCGATATCAAGGTCGAGACCGGTTCCTTCGCGCCCGAGAATCATTCCTGATGTGCTGTCGACCAGTGCAACACACCGGGCACCCTCAACGTTCAGAATGGCGGAGAGTGATTCGTTGATGTTGGACATTTCATGATCCTTCAATAGGTAAGTCGATGCTGTTATTTAACTCTAGCTTGGGGCATAGTCGTGGCATAGGCCACTGATCCCCCCGTTTTGGGCAGAGTTATTATCAACACCTCATCGTCGAGCTTCGGGCGGCGGCGAAAGCGGGTGTTGTGTGACTTGAGTATAGCTCCTAGGGAGTGACCGACAGCATCTCGGAGAGGCGCGAAACAGAGAGGCGCGAAACAGAGAGTGCCTTACCCAAGGTTTCTTCTCCGCCGAATAGGGCCGAGAGCACGATGGGTTGACCCGGAATACGCATTTGGATCACATGTCCACGTTCGGAGGCGATGATGATGTACTCGCCGGCCCCGATCCGAAGCTCGCGAGCCACAGCATCGCCAAGCGCCTGCAGAGAACTGGCCATACTGGCCATACGGTTATTCTCCGCGCCGCCAAGGCTGCACACCTCGAAACCGTCATCGGTCAGCAGGGTTGCGAAAACCAGGGACCTACAGGAATCCCGCAGCCCTTGAAGGGTTTCGGTACTCTGTGACACCACTGTGGGGTTTCGATGGGAAGCCTGTGCGGTGTCAAGGGCTGGTTCATCGATGGGAGCGTGCTCATTCATAGGGCTACCTTTCTGCCCCCCCGATTGCTGCTCGTGTTTCTACGTTGAGAATTAGCGTCATGAGGGTCGTTCGCATCTGATCAGTGCTTCGTGCGTCGACTGAGAATACCGGAATAATGAGGTCAGGGCGCAGGGCGGCGATGGCAGCTGAGTATTCTGCTAGCTGTGGTTTTCGCGCTACGTCACTCCGCGTTACCGCGACAACGATGCCGCCTCGCGCATAAAGGTCGCCAAAGTAGTCAAGAAATTCACGCAACTCTGTCAGGGGTTCTGGGGCATCGTTGTTGATCAGCAACACCATTCCCTTGGCGCGCTCCTTGAGAATTTCCCACATGAAGTCAAAACGCTTCTGGCCAGGGATCCCGTATAGGCGAACTTTTTCATCGCCCCCAATGGTGATTTCACCATAATCGAGCGCAACCGTTGTGGTGGGTTTGTCGACCGTTTCTCGATCTGAGTTTTCGGCTTCGGTAAGAACGACCTCGATCTCACTCAAGCTTCGGATGGCCGTGGTTTTTCCAGCGCCCATGGGGCCAGTGAAGAGAATGACGTGTTCGGGCACAGTGAATTATAATCCCCACCGGCTGCGCAAACGGGCAAAGAGGCTGCCAGAGCGTGCGGTGTGTTCGGGTCCCGTTGACGCAACCGCGGGTGTTGCTCCCACGGATTCCCGGGTTGCCGACTCTGTGGATGTCGTAGGTGTCGCGGGTGGTGTCTCCTCCGAAACCTGAAGAATGCCCATAAGGCTGTAGGCATTGATCATGCGCTGCACCGCGGTGTGCTCAGAGTGTGCGGCTGTCGCCAACTCTCCTGCGTTAAGAGAAGAGTTACCGATCTGTGCGGTCATCCGCATGTGATCAAAGGTGTGATTCAACTCGGTGAAATTGGGCCAGCTCGTCAGTTTGTACCGCTCTCCCGGCGTCAGCCAGGGAGCAGGATTTCCCTCGAAAGCACTCTGCCCGACAGCCCACAGAAGCTTGTCGAGGCTGCGACCTGCTGCACGAAACGGTGAGGGGCTGTCGGGCGTTACCGCTTCGGTTTCCACCCGAACAAAAGCCGGTTCGAGGGGGAAATCCTCCATCGAGCTTCGCCAGTGGAATACCCGCCGTTGGAAGTCAAGATATGCCGGAGGGAAACCCTCTGGATGAAGCAAGACGACCATCGGCGCATCAATCTGCTGGATTGAGTGAATCGCTAGCGCAGCATCATCCCAACCATTGCCGCCCCTGACAGCCACGCTGGCTGGGGGAAGGCCTGCCCCCGTCACGTCGTAGTGTGTGTTCTCTTCTGGGTTCATCCCCGACCCGTCCGTCATGTCGTAATTACTCATTCCGCGAGTGCCATTCATAGTATGTGAACTACTTCACTGGGCTGAATAAAACAGAGACACCGTGAAAACGCCCCCATTTCTGGGTCTGACTATACAGGGGACTCGGCGTCGAAGCGCTGCTATTCTTCGAGATGTGGATGAAAACAATTTCGGTGTACTAGCGGGCTGGTACCCAGACCCGCTGGGCTTGCCGCAGCTACGGTGGTGGGACGGTCAAGGATGGGCCGAGCACACCTCAGAAGCGCGGGCTCCGATTGTCGAGCAATTTGTCACCATGGTGGCTGGTCATGATTCATCTGGCGAACAATTACCCTCTCGACGTTCAGAGCTTGCCCGGGAGCGTGCCGAAGATGATGAAGCTTCTGAAGAGCACCCCGTGGATGATTTTGGCTACGCCGTCGAGGATCACGGTGACCAGAACGACTCAAACTCCGACGATACAGACTTTGAGTTTGATTTTAACTTCGATTTCGTTGATGAGCCAGTGACTGCCGAAGCCGAGTACAGTGCTCAGGGTCTCCTCGAGATGACCCTGAAAGAGTTTGAACCTCCTCAGGCGGAGGATCTCAGCGGCTCTGAAGCGCGGGAGTGGGAGAGCGGCCTAGCATCATCGAGCCCTGAGTTGATCACGGCAACCGAGCCGGGATCCGAGGAGCAGGAGTCTCATCGCTCCCTTCGCTCCTACACCGCCGCAGCATGGCTTATTTCCGGGCTGCCATTGTTCCAGC
The DNA here is from genome assembly GCA_051646885.1 of Rhodoglobus sp. GTDB lineage: Bacteria > Actinomycetota > Actinomycetes > Actinomycetales > Microbacteriaceae > Rhodoglobus. The sequence continues at coordinate 26,678 of JBOFDJ010000087.1, read as the reverse complement.
TGATTTCACTCTTGATTATTGTGCCGCTGGTCGCTCTAGGGCAAAACTGGCCCGTGGTCATTATGGCGTGGGTAGCACCGTACCTCGTTGGCTTAGGTCTTGCGGCTCACGACAAACTTATGTTGACGTCGTGGGGTCATCGCAACCCCGCCAGCCCGCGGTGGGCCTTCCTGACGGCGCTCGGCTATCTCATTGTGCGAGCTCGTCGGGTCAGACGTGAGACCGGTCATACCTCGCCTCTTCTACTGATTCTGGGGCTCAGTTTCGCGGCCTTGTTTATCGGCTGTGCTGTTGTGCCGGGTTTAGTCATTTCAGTCGCGCCCTCAGCATTTGTTAGTGAGATTGAGTCGGCCGTGGTGGCTGATGCTCGCGCTGGGGACGTCGACATTACGGTCGACTGCCCCAGTGTTCCGCCGATTCTGATGGGTGAATCTTTTACCTGCCGTGGCCTGCGTGAGGATGGTCAGAAGGCTGATATTGTCGTGAGCCTGCAGCGACAGAACGGCTGGATCACGTGGCAAATCGATGACTGGGACAGACTGCTCAGCGGATCAGATTGATCAGAAATCGGGGGTGTCGCCGCGTGTTTCTCGTGAGCTGGCGAAGGCCAGTCGGATCGCCTCACGCAGATGCACAGCAGTCGAGTCGATGACATGAGAAAAGCCGAGCCGACGCGCCTCCGCAGACCGCTGCTTCGCGTGGGATGCTGACCGGATCTCCCCAGCAAGGCTGATCTCGCCCATCACCGCGAGGGTGGCGGAAAACGCTGTGTCTTTGCTTGCGCTCGCGATGGCTAGCGCGATAGCGAGATCCGCTCCGGGTTCGGTAATGCGGATGCCACCCACCGTCGAGACATAGACATCGAAGCCTGAGAGTGGCAGGCCTGCTCGGCGCTCGAGAACGGCGAGCAGCATCGCCACTCGGGAAGAGTCAACCCCGTTGACCACCCGCCGGGGTTGCGGAGCCTGCGTTTTCACAATCAGTGCTTGTATCTCCACCGGAAGTGAGCGCCGACCCTCGACCGCTATCGTCACACAGGTTCCACTCATCGGCACATGCGCGCGCGAGAGGAACAGCCCGCTCGGGTCGGCGACCTCGGTGATGCCATCGCCGGTCATATCGAAGCAACCGACCTCATCGGTGGGCCCGAAGCGATTTTTGTGGGCACGAACAAAACGCAGCGATGACTGGCGGTCGCCCTCAAACTGCAGCACGACATCCACCAGATGTTCGAGCAGCCGTGGGCCAGCAATGGAGCCGTCTTTAGTGACGTGGCCGACCAGTAGCACGGGAAGGCTGCGGTCTTTGCTGATACGAATGAGAGTGGATGCCACTTCGCGCACCTGTGAGGGCCCACCAGCCAAACCCTCCGTCAGCGAGGATGACACGGTCTGCACGCTGTCGACGATAACCAGCTGCGGGGTAACCAGATCGATCTGGCCGAGGATCGTGGCCAGATCGGTCTCCGCCGCCAGAAACAGGCTCGGCTGGAGGGCTCCCGTGCGCTCGGCGCGTAGTCGCACCTGACTGGCTGACTCTTCGGCGCTGACATAGAGCACGCGCTGCCCGGATGCCGCTGACCGGCTGGCAACCTCCAACAGCAGTGTTGACTTTCCGACGCCTGGCTCACCGCTGAGAAGAATTGCCGCCCCCGGAACCACACCCCCACCGAGCACGCGATCAAATTCGGCGATACCGCTGGGCCAGTGGGCCACGGATTCGGTGCCGATCTCGGTGATTGGGCGTGCCGCTCGCGCATCGGAGACCATCACCGGGGTAATTCGCGACGCTGGTTCGGTCACATCCTGGACGGTGCCCCACTGCTGACATTCGCCGCAGCGACCAACCCATTTGATGCTCGCCCATCCGCACTCTGTACAGCGGAAAGTGGTGCTCACTCGCGCCATGGGGTGAGAGCCTCCAGCCGTCGCGCTACCTCAGGTTCGAAGGCCCGCGCCCAGACGCGGTAGCCGCGATTATTGGGGTGGAACAGGTCCCCGGCAAACTGAGTGGTGATGCCCCAGAGGCCCTGCCGGTGAGTATGCCGGTGGAGGTCGACTACGGTCAGCCCGCGTTCGGCGGCCGCCTCCCGCAGTATTCGGTTGGCGATGATCGCCTTCTTTTGCCCTGGCAAAAAATAGAAACTGGGCAGATCGGCGACGATTGCGTGTGCGGGAAGTGCGTCGAACAACTCTTTTATGTCGTTCTCGAATCGCGTTGCGTCGAAGTGAGCGATATCGTTCGCTCCGATACACACAGTCAGGATATCCGGTTCCAGTTTTGCGAGCTGCGGCAGCTCAGAGTCGATCGCGTGCCGTACAGTGGCCCCGGAAATCCCCAAGTTGGCCACCCGAATCTGCCGAGCTGCGCGTTGACGAATGGTTCGTTCCAGCACTCCTACATAGCTGTAGGAGGGGCGGCTGGCTCCTATGCCCTGGGCGGCCGAGTCGCCGATCGCCACGTACAGCAGCTCGCCGCTCTCGGTTTTGCGCTCGCGCCAATATTTTGAGTTCACCGGGATGTTGTTGGCCAGCCGGATGCGCCAGACCCCGCGGCGGCGCATCAGCCAACGCGCCCACAGCCCGATTGCTGTACCGGTGACCGCGACCGCTAGCGCACCTATGACGAACTTCACCTCTTGAGTTTAAGTGATCACGCCTGTGTACTAAGCTCTTCGCGGGAACCGTGTCCGAGCGGCCGAAGGTGCAACTCTCGAAAAGTTGTGTGGGTGAAAGCCCACCGTGGGTTCAAATCCCACCGGTTCCGCTGTGTGATCTCGCAAGACATAGGAAACTTGTGGACCAGTATCCCCACCATTGTGGGGGCTCAGACGGTGGAAATCACCGGGTTGGCGGTCATCGCCGACACGCTCCAGTAGCTTCGGACCTCAGTTATTGGACCTCAGTTTTTCGTAGGCAGCCAGTGCTACACGGCGTGATTCAGCGAGGTCCACAATCGGCTCTGGGTAGTCTGTGGTTCCCCACTCGGGGACCCACCGCGTGATGTACTCATTGTCGGGGTCGAACTTCTGGGCCTGCAGAAGCGGGTTGAACACCCGAAAGAAGGGTGCGGCGTCGGCCCCGGAGCCGGCCACCCACTGCCAGTTACCGGGGTTGCTTGCCTCATCGGCATCGACCAGGCAATCCCAGAACCACTGTTCTCCATAGCGCCAGTCGATCAACATGTTCTTGATGAGCAGGCTGGCCACGATCATCCGTACCCGGTTGTGCATATAGCCGGTGTGCCACAGTTCGCGCATTCCAGCATCGACAATCGGGATGCCGGTGCGGCCCTGTTGCCACGCCTCAAGCTCGCCCGGCTGAGGTGGCGACCACGGGAACGCGTCGTAAGCGGGCCGGAAATTCTTTTGTGCCATATCGGGGCTGTGGAAGGCAATATTGGCGTTGAACTCACGCCACCCGACTTCGCTGAGAAACTTGGGCAGATTCTTGACGGCGGACGGGGAGAGAGATCCGTGCATCCGTTCCCAAATTTGGTAGGGGCTGATTTCTCCAAACCTTAGGTGGGGACTCAGGCGGCTTGTTGCCACAGCGGGCTCGTCGCGGCGGTGATAATTGGCCAGATGGGTCTCGGCGAAGGACTCCAACCGCTCCCGGGCACCGGTCTCGCCAGGATGCCACAACTCCCGCAGCCCGCCGGCCCAGTCTGGGTGGCGTGGCAACAGTGCCCAATCCTCCAGCAGATCGGAGGAGGCAGTTGCCCACGTCAGTTCGGGTATGGGGAGGGGAGAGCGCACCGGTAGTTCGCGGGCAGCCCTCCAGAAAGGGGTGAACACTCGGAACGGGTTGCCGTCGCCGGTGGTTACTGTCCACGGTTCGAACAGCAGGTTGGCCTGATAGCTGTGGGCAGCGATGCCCTGCTCGCGCAGGCCCTGCTTGAGCCGCATATCGACCTCGCGGGAGGAGCCATATCGGCGGTTCCAGAAGACGGCCTCGGCATCCGTCTCGGCGATGAGCGCGGGGATCACAGCCTCCGCTGCGCCTCGTCGTAGCACAAGTGTGCCGCCGGTAGCTGTGGTCGCCGTGGCCAAGCTCTCGAGCGAGTGGTGCAGCCACCAGCGACTAGCCGAACCGAGCGGACGGATCTCCGGGCTCACCTCATCGAGCACGTAGAGGAGGACCACGGGCCCGCTGCGATCACCAGCGGCGACGAGGGCTGGGTTATCTGCCAGCCGCAGGTCATCACGAAGCCACACGATGCTGGGTCTAGTCATGTGACCCCGGCGGTGTTATCGCATTTCATGGTTGTGCTCATGTCTCAACCTTAGACGCGGACTCGGATGGCGGTACGACTGCGACGGGGCCGCGATGACGTGCGCGGTGACGGTGCGACCAGGGCAGGGAGCCCAGGCTGACGGGCTAACAAGACTGAGGGCCGGTTTCTCAGATTCGAAACCGGCCCTCTCCCTTGCACCAAGAGTGTCCTGCAATCACTTTCGCAGTAGCTGCCACAGCAAACAACTCCTGCCCTATGAATGTATAACGAAAAGATAACGCCGTCTAGTTGTTGAACCGATGTTTTGTGGGTCAGTTCTCGAGAAGTCCTCTTTGTCGCCGCGGACTGGTCCATTCTGGTCGGATCGATACAGCGATGGCTAACACAATGTTGTAGGCCACAATGGAGCCATGGCATCACAATTCAGCGCGGACGAGGCGGCGGATGCTTGCCTGGCTTTCCCTGCCGTTGAACTCAGCAACCCCTTCGGCCCGGAGGTCGCGGTCTACAAGGTGGTGGGCAAGATGTTCGCAGCAATGAACGTTGACGGTCCGCCCACCCGCATCACCCTGAAAAGCGATCCAGAAGACGCCAAGGCACTGGTCGCCGAGTTTGAGGCGATCACCCCCGGCTACCACATGAACAAAAAGCATTGGATTTCGGTGGATCTGCCGGTAACGGTGGTGCCACTCGAGCAGTTGATCCGGGCGTCATACGAGCTGGTGGTAGCGGGGCTGCCAAGAGCAGACCGTCCGAAACCGTGAGCGGCAGCCCTGCCGGGCAGGGCTGCCGCGGTGCGGCGAGCTCATTAGAAGAAGTCAGGACTGGGCGTTGTGGCTTGGCGGATCGAGACATCCGCATGTCGGTCGAAGCGGTAGCCGACCCCCCGCACTGTGCGTACGATGTCTTCGAACTCACCCAGCTTTGATCGTAGCCGCCGCACATGAACATCTATTGTTCGCTCATTGGGTATTTCATCGTCGCCGCTTGCCCAGAGTGCCGAGATGATGTCGACGCGATTGACGGTGTTGCCCTCACGCAATACCAAATACTGCAGCAGCTCGAACTCTTTATAGGTGAGGGATGCAGTCACGCCGTCAATCAGCACCTGCTTACGGGAGATGTCGATGACGACACCTGAACTTGGTGTCGACACGGATGCTTCACCCTGTCGGTGCCGAGCTAGCGCTGCCGGATCTTGTAGTGCTAGCCGCACAACCTCCACATCCCGGCCACCCGAGCCAATGGGCGCGAGGGCGACCGCAGCGTAGGTCTCCGATGCTGGTACAAGTTGGGCGAGGAGGCGTTTTACCTCGGCTACCACATGGCCGAGGTCGGTTCCGGCTTCGACTGCCTTGGCCTGGTCGATACCGACATAGAGCGCGAAGCCGCGAGCTTCTGTGCCCTTCGGCACGGCGTGCAGGCGTCGCAGTGGAGCAGGGGTGTCCTGAAAGGCAGGAACCGGAGTGAGGTTTGTGTGTTCAACAGCGGCAATAGACATGAGCTTTGAGAATCCTTGGTGTAGGTGAAGGGCCTCTGATGATGAGGGTGTGATCCTTCGGGGTGATGCGGGTGCTGATCGGATCCTTCACCGTGATGGGGGTGAAGACCGGGGGCGGCGACTCAGGAAAGAGCAGGACCGACGATGTGGGGCGATTAGGAACACATTCGACAACACAGGAAACCACGAACCACAGCAAGCCCCAGGGCGGCAGATGCAGAGGAACGAATAGTCATAACAAAACTATGCCACAGGCAGTTCGGGCTTGTCGAGTGTTTCCCGGTGGCGCAGGTCGCCGCGAATCTCGTCAGAGCACCCCATAGAGTCGGTCACCTGCATCCCCGAGCCCGGGGACGATGTAGCCAACCTCGTTCAGTCTTTCATCGAGGGCACCGAGAATGACGGTGACCTCGCGCCCCTGAGTAGCCTGATCTATGGCGGCGAGACCTTCGGGTGTTCCGAGTAGGCAAATGGCCGTGACCTTCGCCGCGTCTCGATCACCGAGATGGTGAATCGCAGCGATCAGCGAGCCCCCGGTTGCCAGCATCGGGTCGAGCACAAAACAGTGGCGATGAGAGAGGTCATCGGGGAGGCGCTGAGCATAGATCTCGGGTTGCAGCGTTTTTTCGTTTCGTACCATGCCCAGGAAGCCGACCTCAGCAGGGGGCATCAGCTTCAGCATGCCATCGAGCATCCCGAGGCCAGCTCTCAAAATAGGGACGATCACGGGTCGTCGTGAACTTATTGTCATCCCCGCGGTTGTCGCGAGGGGAGTGTCGATGCTGATTGCCTCTGTGTCTATGGTGCGGGTGGCCTCATAGCCCAGCAGCGTCACCAGCTCCTCAGTCAGGGCGCGGAAGACCGGTGAGGGGGTGTTCTTATTTCGCAGCAGGGCTAGCTTGTGGCTGACGAGTGGGTGGTTGGCAACATGGAGTCGCATAAACTCAATCTACTGTGAGTCGTTACGAAGAGTGGATGGCCGAGGCCGTCATCGAAGCACGACTCGCCCTGGCCAGCGGCGATGTTCCGGTCGGGGCAATCCTGGTGGATGCCGCGGGCCAGCGTCTTGCGTCTGGGCGTAACGAGCGCGAGCTCAGGCATGACCCCACGGCTCATGCCGAGCTGGTCGCCATTCGGGCTGCGTCCGAGCGTGCAGGAACCTGGCGTCTTGATGACACGACCCTGGTGGTCACCCTGGAGCCGTGCACCATGTGCGCCGGGGCTATTCTGCAGGCGCGTATCCCGCGGGTGGTCTTTGGTGCCTGGGACCAGAAAGCGGGGGCTGTCGGGAGCGTTTATGACGTGTTGCGCGACCGCCGCCTGCCGCACCGTGTGGATGTTGTTGCCGGGGTTGCCGAGGTCAACTGTGCGGCCCTGCTGCGCGATTTTTTCGAGAGCAGGCGCTAGCCGTTGCTTGGCCCTCAGTCGGTTCCTTTGATGACGATAGTGTCAGTCTCCGGGTGGGTGGGATTGGGTGCGGTATAAATATCGGGCTCCAGGTAAATCACACGGGCTACCGGAACAGCCGCGCGGATACTTGTTTCGACTGAGTTGATTGCGCTGGCAATATCGGAGAGCCGCGTGGTGCTCGCGAAGGCGATCTTTGCCGCGACCAGCAGCTCATCAGGACCGAGATACAGCGTTTTCATGTGAATGAGGGCCTCGACGCCCGGATGTGCGCGCAGCACCTCACGAATCGTCTGAGTGTCGTGTGGGTTTGCCCCTTCGCCGACCAGCAGGCTCTTAGTCTCGATACCCAGGATGACCGCAACGGCGATCAGCAGGACACCTATCGCCAGCGTGCCGATAGCATCCCAGTTGGCATCGCCGGTAGCGACCGTCAGACTCACGCCACCCAGAGCGAAGATAAGCCCGAGCAGAGCAGCACAGTCTTCGAGAAGAACGACGGGAAGTTCGGGCGCTTTCGCGTGACGCACGAATGAGATCCAGCTCTGCTTGCCGCGAACCTTATTCGACTCCACGATTGCTGTTCGCAGCGAGAAACACTCAAGCACAATAGCCACAATAAGGATCACTAGTGGCACGATCGGGTTTTCTAATTCGTGCGGATGCTGCAGCTTGTCTATTCCCTCGTAAATTGAGAAGACACCACCCACCGAGAACAGGATGATCGAGACAACGAAGGCATAAACGTAACGTTCGCGACCGTAGCCGAATGGATGATTGGCGTCCGCCAGCTTCTTTGCCTTACGGCCCCCGAGCAGGAGCAAACCCTGGTTTCCGGTATCAGCAACCGAATGCACGCTTTCAGCGAGCATCGAGCTGGAGCCCGATACGAGGAATCCGATGAACTTCGCAATGGCGATGCCCAGATTAGCCAGTAGTGCCGCGATGATAGCTGTTCTGCCGCCCGATGCGCTCATTGGTCAATCCTAAGATAACGGCATGACGATTTCTTTGCCGACTATCGCGATCATCGGTGCTGGCTCCATGGGGGGCGCGATTCTGAGCGGACTACTCACGCCGGGCGTGACGGTGAGCGGGGGCATCCGTGTCACTAATCGAAGCGAAGCAAAAGCAGCGCTATTGGCCCAATCCGGTGTTGAATCGTATGCTCTCGCCACCACCCCCGACGGCAACCGGCGAGCCGTTGACGGGGCGGCTCTGGTGCTGCTGGGAGTAAAGCCGGTAATGATCAGAGACGTTTTGAAGGAACTAGCTCCGGTTCTCGATCCCGCTGCTCTGATAATCAGCGTCGCTGCGGGCGTGTCTACCGCGACTATGGAAAGCGTGGTCGATAACGCAGTGCTCAGAGCGATGCCGAACACTCCGGCCCGGGTGGCTAAGGCGGTAACAGGTCTTTCAGCGGGGGCTCGCGCCACTGCCGAGCACCTCGCGCTGGGTCGAAGCCTTTTCGAGACGGTGGGAACTGTGCTCGAGATCCCCGAGTCGCAGATTGACGCGCTCAGTACCATCTCGGGTTCCGGTCCCGCCTATGTGTTTTTTCTCATTGAGGAACTCACCCGCACCGCCGTCGGCCTGGGCTTCACCCCCGAGCAGGCCGCGACCATGGTTAACGGCACGTTTGTCGGTTCTCTTGAGCTGTTGGAGGCATCTTCGTTGACCCCGCGAGAGCTGCGTTTGCAGGTGACGAGCCCCAAAGGAACAACGGAACGTGCGGTCGCCGAACTGACGGCGGCCGAGCTGAGCGGGATCTTTGATCGAGCCACTGCCGCAGCACTGGCTCGGGCTCGCGAACTCGCCACGGCCTGAGAACGGTTGCTACGGGGCGACACCGCGTTACCCTAGAGAGATGGCTGACATCTTCGACGTTGTTGCAGACGAAACCAGACGTGACCTCTTGCAGGTGCTTCTGGAACATTACCTTTCCGGGAAGCCTGAGGCTGGCGACATCAGCGTGGGTGACCTTGTCGAACATGTGGGGTTGAGTCAACCGACCGTATCCAAGCACTTGAAAGTGCTGCGTGATCACGGCCTCGTGACGGTGCGCGAGGAGCGCCAGCATCGCTTTTACCGTCTGGATGTCGCCCCCCTCGAGCATCTCGAGGGCTGGCTCAGCCCCTTCCTCGCTGCGGGTAGTGGCGATGAGGTTGCCCCGAGCACAGCTCGCCCCGAAGCGCCCGCTGCCCGGGCGGGTTCCACTATGGCCGACACCCTGGGTCGCAGAATCGCAGAGGGTTCACACCAAGCCAGAACGGTGATGAGCGAGGCATCCGTCACGATCCATGAGGCTTCTGATGCGGTAGTTCAGTACCTACCCAAGGCGGTGCGTCGCAGACTATTCGGTGATCGCTGAGCTGTCGCATGACATCCTTGCCCCGTTACCACGGGGTAGACAGCAGTCACAGTAGCCCCTAGTGTTTCCATAAGGCACACCAGCAACATTCGCGGCGTGCGTTTCCACAAGGAGCATCACGAAATGTCACGGGATCTATCCGATATGCGCTTTCTCACGGTCGCTGAGGTCGCCGAGATGATGCGAGTATCGAATATGACCGTGTACCGGATGGTGCATTCAGGTGATCTTCCTGCCGTGCGCTTTGGGCGCTCGTTCCGCATCCCTGAGTCGGCTGTTGCCTCTGCTGTCCAGGCTCCGATCACTGAGGTTGGATAACTTCCGCTAGAATCAAAACTTCGTCGTTGCGGCTCACCTGAGCCCTCCGAAGCACAGCTTGGTCGGCACTAGCACCGCAGAACTGCATTATGCATTTTCTGGCTAGTTGGCCGGTCGCTCCGTTTAGAAATCAGTGAGGTTCCTATGGGCTCAGTTATCAAGAAGCGCCGCAAGCGTATGGCGAAGAAAAAGCATCGCAAACTGCTGCGCAAGACGCGTCACCAGCGTCGCAATAAGAAATAGGTTTAGCTCTCTCCTGGATCGCTGGCGGCATCTCAGCCGTCGTTCTTATGCGTAGGGTCGTACCCCAACTCACTTTGGCGTGTTGCGCCTCACTGATCGGGCGTTCTTTTTTACCCTTTTTTGCGCCGCGCGGATACTTGAGCGCTTCAGCGGTAGCACCGTCCAGGCGTGCGTGTTGGCATGTGAAAGCAGTTGTGCATCGGGGTTGACGACCACCCGGTTGCCTACTGCTGTCAGCAAAGGGATGTCGTTACTCGAGTCCGAGTATGCCCAGCAGTCGGCGAGATCAGCGTTCAGGTCTCCGGCGAACGCTGTGGCCAGTTTCGCTTTCTCGACCCCGTGAAGCACATGCCCATCGAGCACCCCAGTAAAAACACCATCGAGCGCTTGCACGCGCGTGCCGAGAGCCCCGGTGAGGCCGAGACGATCAGCAATGACCTGGGCGACAAGCTGCGGAGTAGCGGTGATGAGCCATACCTCATGACCTTTATCGAGGTGCTCCTGGGTGAGGGCAACCGTTTCCGGCCACAACTTAGGAGCGAAGACGCGTTCATAGATATCTTCAGCAAGTGCCGTCAGTGCTGTTTCGGTGTAGCCGCTCGCCAGTCCGAGAGCGCGATCCTTCGCTGTTGTGAGGTGACTACGGTTCTCCCCGACGGCAAGAAAGCGAAACTGGTGCCACGCGAATAGCGCTATATCGCGCCAAGAGATAAGTCCACGACGAAAAGCCTCGCGCCCAACGTAATAAACACTCGCCCCCTTCATGAGAGTGTTATCAACGTCAAAGAAAGCGAGGATGGGTCGCTCGCTGGGAGGTTTAGGCGCATCGTTGGACATCGCCCACCAGTGTACGGTTGTCTGCTCTAGTGTTTTGTCGTGACCACTGTGCGACTGACGCTGATCTCTAAGCCTGAATGTCATTTATGCGATACCGCGCGCCAGGTGGTGGCCGCGGTGCTTCGTGACTGTGATGATCCCGAATTGATCTCCGTCGACGAGGTGTCGATTCTTGAGGATGCTGAGCTCAACGAGAAATATTGGGACGAGATTCCTGTGCTCATGATCAACGGCGTGGTGCACACGATCTGGCGCGTCGAACCAGATCGATTGCTGGCAGCGTTGCGGGAGGCGACGGCGTGATCAGACATATCGTCACCTGGAAACTTCGTGCCCAGGAGGCAACGGCCCACGCTGAGTCCGTGGCGACTATTGCTCGGGTGCTTGAGCCGCTTGTGAGCGTTGTGCCGGGAATCCACCGCCTCGTGGTGCTACCAAATGCTGCCGAGATTGATCGCAATTGGGATGTTGTGTTAATAGGTGATTACGAGTCGCTGGAATGCCTTGAGGCGTATCGTGTGCATCCTGATCATGTTGCTGCTGCCGTGATCGTGGGCCAGTATGTGAGCGAGCGTGCCGCGATTGACGTCGAAATCTAGTCGGTTTCTTGCACGGTGATCGGGCCGGTCAGGTGCTGGGCGATCAGGTCGCGTTCAGCCGAGAGTGAGGCAATTGTTTCTCGCTCAAGACCGAGTTGCGTCATCTGGTCAAAAGGGCTGCTCATTCCGCTTTTGCTCTGAACTGCCGCGGCATAAGCGGTGGCAGCCGTGGCCACGCGCGCGCTCGCGCGCTGAGCTTTCTTGAGAGAGACAGCACTGCCACCGACAGCGTCGGCGTGGGCATTGAGTGCTTTTTTTAATTCTTTGAGGGCAGCGTCGATTTTCTTAGACATGAGGTCATCTTGCCGTATTCGGCTGACGGTGTGCCAGTACGATTTCTCGATGCCGGGTCGCCCACACTGTGCTTTAAGGAAGCAGCCGTGTTGGGCCGCGGAAGAGGTAGGTTGCCTCGCGGATGTTGTTCAGGTGCAGCATCAGCATCAGAACACGACTCAGCCCCATACCGAAGCCGCCATGAGGGGGAACCCCATAGCGGAAGAAATCCAGATAGAAGTTGAGTTCTTCCGGGTCAAGGCCCTTCGATCTCGCCTGCTCCATGAGCACATCAATCCGGTGTTCACGCTGGGCTCCCGTCGAGATTTCCACGCCATTGAACAGCAGGTCATAGCTTTTGGTCAGTGTCGGGTCATCCTCATAACGCATGTGATAGAAGGGGCGGATGCTTGACGCGTAGTCGGTCAGGAACACGAATTCGTGACCGTACTGCTCGGCCACATAGGCGGCGATCTGGCGTTCACCCTCCGGGTCCATATCGTCATCATGACGGGGGACCTCGTAGCCACGCTCGGACACGATACGCTTGGCCTCGGCGAGCGGGATTCGCGGAAACGGCGTCGTCGGTATCGTCACCTCAACCCCCCAGAGCTCTCTGATCTCGTCACCATGCCGTTCTTTGACCGCGGTGAAACCGGCCACCAGTAGTTCTTCGTGCAGCCGTATGACGTCGTCATGGCTATCAATCCAGCTGATTTCACTGTCAACACTGGTGAATTCGGTTGCGTGACGGCTCGTGAAGCTGGGGTCGGCGCGGAAAGCCGGACCCACCTCAAAAATTTTCCCGAAACCGGCGGGCTGTGCCATCTGCTTAAAAAACTGGGGGCTCTGCGCCAAGTAGGCCTTGGTGTCGAAGTAGCCCACCTCGAAGAGCTCGGCTTTGGACTCGCTTGCGCTAGCCATAAGTTTCGGGGTGTGGAGCTCGATGAAATCGTGTTCGACCCAGTAACTACGCCACGCGTGCTCAAGGGTGGTCTGAACACGGAAGACTAGGTTATTTTTTGGCTGACGAAGGTCGAGGAATCGCCAATCCATACGCTTATCGACAGCACTATCGTCAGCGATCGGTGTTTCGGGGATCGCGGTCGCCGCGATCATGAGGGAGTCGACCTTGATCTCGACTCCGCCAAGTTTGACGCGCTCATCGTGCTTGAGCTCGCCACTTGCGGTGAGGAACGTGCCCTGAGCGAGAGCCGAGATGGTCTCAGCGATGGGATCGGCTTCGGGTGTGCCATCCGCCCTATACAGTCGTGGGTGGACTAGTTGCACAGCGCCAGACTCGTCACGCAGCACAACGAACTGCACTTTTTTCTGGTCTCGAACGGTGTCGACCCATCCCGATACAGAGACGGGCCCATCGCTTGCGGCTGGCAGGTTTTTGATCAGAGTGCGTTGGCTCACGGTTCCCGAGTTTAGCCGGGTGCGATCACGAGAGAACGTGCTGACAGTTCGCACTGACATCAGTCGGAACTGACAACACTGCATTTCGTGTCGCGGATTCGGTGTTGGGGTATATCTACAGTGCGTAGAATTATCACGTGCCTGCCGACCTCATCCACCTTGTCCGTCATGGCGAGGTGCATAACCCCGAGGGGATCCTCTATGGCCGCATTCCCGGTTACCGGCTGAGCGAGCTGGGCCAGGCCATGGCGGATGCCGCTGCGGCAGCCCTCGTTGGGAATCCCATCGCCGCCCTGTACGCCAGCCCGTTGCAGCGTGCCCAGGAGTCGGCGATGCCATGGTCGCGACGGTTCGCGCTCACGATCAATACCGAGGAGCGCATCATCGAGCCATACAACTGGTTCGAAGGTCGAAAGTTCGAGTTTCCTGCTGCACTGCGCCACCCGAGTGCTTGGCCTAAACTGTTCAACCCTTGGCGACCCAGTTGGGGTGAGCCCTATCGCAGTGTTGAATCGCGGATGCTCGACGCTATCGGTGACGTGTGGGCCGCTGCCGACGGCGGCGAAGTGGTGTTGGTCAGCCACCAGATGCCGATTGTGATGGTGGCCAGATCGGTCACCGGCCAGCGACTGTTTCATGATCCGCGTCAGCGGCGTTGCGCACTGTCGAGCATTACGACACTCGCGCGCAATGGTGACCGCTTTGTCGAGGTCGACTATCGGGAGCCGGCTGGCGAGCTGTTAGCGAAATCGGTTGACCGAGGTGCGGTGTGAAAGTCCGGCTTGCGGGGGTGTTGGCCGTGGTGCTGGCGCTAGCTGGGTGTGCGGCGGAGGATTCCCTCGCTCAGCAGTATCGGGATGGCTCAGGGCAAGGCTACATTTCCGGTGACGGTGCAAACACCGAAATCCCGGTCGCCGAGCGGGGTAAGGCGATTGAATTCCGCGGTCGCTCCAGCACCGGCGAGACGATCTCCAGTTCTGATTTTGCGGGCTCGGTGCATGTCATCAATTTTTGGTATGCAAGTTGCCCTCCCTGCCGATCCGAGGCACCGGATCTCAGAACGCTCAGTGAGCAATACGCCGAGGTTCCCTTTATCGGAGTCAACACCTTTGATAGCGATGACGCCGTGGCGGTGTTCGAACGCAAGTACGGTATCGCTTATCCCTCCATCGTTGATGCTCGAACGGCATCCGTTCAGCTTGCCTTCGCCAGCGCGGGGGTGGTGGCTCCGAAGGCGGTGCCGACCACCATCGTGATCGATCGCGCAGGAAGGGTAGCGGCGCGAATCAGTGGCCGTATCGCGGATCCGAGCATCCTTGCTGCCATGATCGATGCTGTGGTTGCTGAGAAAACCGAGTAAATGGGCCCAGCAGAGATCGTCAATCAGGGCAGTGTGTTGCTGGCGCTACCGATTGCCCTGGCCGCTGGGCTCCTCGCATTTCTCTCGCCCTGTGTTCTGCCCTTAGTTCCCGGCTACTTAGGCTATGTCACCGGGGTCACCGACGCCGGTAGCCTGCGTCGAGGGCGCACTGTTCCCGGTGCCGCGCTGTTCGTGCTGGGGTTCAGTGTCGTTTTTCTCGGCGTCATCGTTTTGTCCAGCACTGTCGGGCTGTTCTTTCTGCAGTACGGCGTCATTATTGAGCGAATCGCTGGTGTGCTCGTGATTGTGCTCGGTCTTGCTTTTATCGGGCACGTCACTTTTCTGCAACGCGCGATCACGCCATCCTGGCGGCCTCGTACCGGTCTGCTGGGTGCCCCGGTACTCGGCGCAGTTTTTGCTATCGGCTGGACGCCGTGCCTTGGTCCCACTTATGGCGCTGTTGTGGCCCTCGCGAGCTATCAGGGTGACCCGGTGCGGGCGGCGATTATTGGCGTTTTTTATTGCCTTGGCCTCGGGATCCCCTTTGTGCTTATCGCGTGGGGCTTTAGTTGGGTGGGAGGGTCCCTCCAGTGGGTCAAACGTCATCTGCGGGGGATCAACGTCATCGGCGGTGCCGTGCTCATACTCTTAGGTTTGCTGATGCTCACCGGTCTCTGGAGCCTACTGCTCTCGTCGTTTGGGGGGGTGCTCAATGACGGATTCCTCTCGCCCCTCTGATCACATCGACTCGATCCCGCCGTCAAATTCTCGTAGCACGCAGTCCAGCATCACGCAGCCGAGGCTCGGACCGCTCGGATATGCGCGTTTTTTCTGGCGGCAGCTCACCAGTATGCGCACGGCGCTGCTGCTGTTGTTGCTCTTGGCGGTGGCAGCCATCCCCGGTTCTTTGGTGCCTCAGGTCAGCTCTGATCCGAACGGCGTGATCCAGTACAAGGCCAATAATCCCGATATTGCTCCGATACTTGATCGGCTTCAGGTCTTCACCACCTACTCCTCTGTGTGGTTCTCGGCGATCTACCTGCTGTTGTTCATTTCCCTGATCGGCTGTGTTATCCCGCGCACCAAACACCACATCGATGCTCTTCGAGCGCGACCGCCCAGAACCCCGACTGTACTGTCGCGGCTCCCTGTTTTCACCACGCGCACTGCGACGGCGGATGTTGAGGCAGCCGTGACGACTGCTCGTCAGCTGCTGCGAAAGCAGGGGTACCGCACCGAGATTTTTGGCAGCTCAGTGAGCGCCGAGCGCGGCTATTTGCGGGAGACGGGCAACCTGGTTTTTCATTCTGCGCTCATCGGGGTTCTGGTGGCGGCTGGGTTTGGTGGCGGTTTTGGGTATACCGGTCAACGTGTGGTGGTCGAGGGCTACGCGATGTCGCACTCTCTCGCCAGTTACGACTCGTTCAACCCCGGTCGATTTTTTAAGGCGGATACTCTGCAGCCGTATTCCATCGCTCTCGATAAATTTGTCCCTACCTATGAGGATGATCTCGCGAGTTCGGCGCTCGGCCAGGTTCTTGACTACAGCGCTGAGGTCACAGCCACCCTTGGATCAGGTCGGCCACAACGGGAGACTATCAAGGTCAACTCACCCCTAGCGATTGGCGGGACCCAGGTCTACCTGCTCGGCAACGGCTATGCACCGGTGATCACGGTGCGCGATCCCTCTGGTGCAGTGGTTTTCTCGCAGCCCACCGCCTTTCTGCCACAGGATGCCAACCTCTTTAGTCTGGGAGTGATCAAAATCCCCGATGGTTTGAAGGAGCAGATCGGAATCCGTGCTCTGTTTTATCCCACCGCGGTGCGCACCACGCTAGGAACTCTCGCCTCCAGCTACCCCGATCTGGTGAACCCGCAACTGTCCATGGAGGTCTACACCGGCGATCTCGGTCTCGACAACGGTCAAGGGTCGAATGCGTATGCGCTCGATACCGACTCACTCACCGAGGTCGCGGGCCGCACGGCGGATGCTGCCACGATCACGCTGGCTCCGGGGGAGAGAAGCGATTTACCGAACGGTCTCGGCAGTGTTGAACTCACCTCGATCCCACGATTCGCCTCTTTTGATGTGCATTACGATCCCGCTCAGGGTTGGGTGCTCATCTTCGCCATAGCGGCGCTCGCGGGGCTGTTGACGAGCCTGTTTATTCCGCGCCGCCGCCTCTGGATTGCGGTGTCGGCTACAGGCCAAGGAACAGTCACCCTAGAATACGCGGGTCTTGCCCGCGGGGATGACCCTGGGCTTGAGGTCGCAGTGGCGGAGATCGCCAAAAAGCACAGCAAGCAGCTCGAAGTTAGGCTGGAACCATGACTGAGAATGTCGTCGCGTACTCCACTGTGATGGTGTACTCCGCTATGGCCGTATATACGATCGCGTTCGTCCTGTTCGTTCTCGATCTGGCGCGACGCTCGGCTACGTCGCCCGCACCGGTTGCCGCCTCTGCGGGCGAGGGAATTGCGGCCTCCGGCGGGTCCATCGCTCTGCTCGAAAAAACCCAGGCACCGGCACGAGGGCGCGTACCAGGCTCGCGATATTTGCGGGTCGCCTTCGCGGTGACGATTCTGGCATGGTTATTGCATGTGGGGGCCACAATTCTTCGTGGCGTAGCCGCGGGCCGGGTTCCCTGGGCGAATATGTTCGAATTTTCGCTCACGGCGACGGCGATCATTGTTGCCGTCTTTCTTGTGGTGCAGCTATGGCAAGATCTTCGTTTTCTGGGTTCTTTTGTGGTGGGCTTTTCGCTGCTCGCTCTGGGGGTTGCGACGACTAACTTTTATGTCGATGTTGTGCCGTTGCCACCAGCGCTCCAATCGTTGTGGCTGGTGATTCATGTTTTTGTCGCCTCGCTGGCAACAGGATTCTTCGCCCTAGGGGCCGCCCTGTCTGTAGTGCAGCTCGTACAGGCACGCCGTGCTGGTGTCCCCGCCGCCACCCTGCGGTTTCTCGATACCATGCCGGATGCCGAGCGGCTTGAGAACATGGCCTACCGGGTCATTGTCATCGGATTCGTCTTCTGGAGTTTCACCCTGATAGCGGGAGCTGTCTGGGCCGAACGGGCTTGGGGTAGGTATTGGGGGTGGGACACGAAAGAAGTCTGGACCTTTATCATCTGGACCCTCTTTGCGGGCTATATTCACGCCAGGGTAACCCAAGGGTGGCGCGGTTCACGCTCAGCCTGGCTAGCCATTATCGGCTTCAGTTCTGTGGTGTTTAATTTCACCATCGTGAACCTGTTTTTCAAGGGTCTTCATGCCTACAGTGGGCTCTGAGTCGCTGGAGCATTCGCGAGCTGTTCGTAGCAGCGGCTGAGGCGATCTCGCCACCAGTCAGTGCGGTCGGGTGTTGCGGCATGAGTGGAGAGAAGTTCTGCACTTGGTGTCACCCTGCGAACCGGGATCTTCCCCTCGATCGGCAGCAGGGGCTCGTGTGTGACATCCGCCGCGAGCAATGATGCGGTTGCCAGTCCGCAGTCAACATCAAGACCGGGGATGACACCAGCCAGATGCAGCCCTAGTGACAGTCCTACCGAGGTTTCGAGAGCACTGGAGACTACCGCGGGAAGCCCCGCCGCGGCGATGATGGCGAGGGCCGCGCTGATCCCTCCGAGTGGTTGTGCCTTGATAATAAGGATGTCGGCGGCCCCCGCCCGCGCGACGGCAAGGGGGTCTTCGGCCCGCCGCACACTCTCGTCCGCGGCGATGAGTATGCCCAGGTGGTGCACTCGCTGTCGCACCTGGGCCAGCTCATCAATGGTACGACAGGGCTGCTCGACGTACTCAAGATCGAATTCGGCGAGAGCGTGGATGGCTTTCTCCGCCTGATCGATGCTCCAGGCACCATTGGCATCAACGCGGATTCGGCCCTCGGGCCCTAGGTACTTGCGCACTGCTGCAACTCTGGCCACGTCATCCGCACGACTTTGGCCAGGCTCGGCGACCTTGATTTTTACCGTTCGGCAGCCGGGAAAACGGTCGAGGAAGTCGGCAACTCTGTCGGCGAGGATCGCGGGGAGAGTCGCATTGACTCTGATGGTGTCGCGCAGCATCGGTGGTGCTGGGTTCCAGCCAAAATCGAGGGCGGCAGCCAGCCAGTGGGAGGCCTCAGGGTCATCATATTCGGCAAAAGGGGAAAACTCCGTCCAACCCTGTGGTCCTTCCATCAGCAGTGCTTCGCGCTGATCGAGCCCACGAAAGCGGGATACTAAAGGGAGAGTAACCACCCGTGAGGTGGTGAGCAGGTCGTTGAGTGGGGGGAACATGCCTTCAGTGTGGCAAGCTTTTGGTCGATTAGGGTTAACGCTGTGAGTAATGAGGGCCAGATCGAACCGGTGCCTCTCAAAGTGGTTCCCATGTACCTAGAGAATCCGACGACCCCTGTGCCGACTCCGCCGGTCGAAGAGCAGAGTGCGCCGCTGCGAGCTCCCGGCAGGACGCACGCCTGGCTGGGGCTGCTGGCGATTGCGTTGGCAGTCATCGCCGGGGTGGTGCACGTCCGGGCGGTCGGTGTTTCCATGGCGGGCGATACCGGATGGGGGACTGTGCTGGGCTATCTCGCTATCGCTGTATCTGTGGCTGCGGTGCTGGGTGGAGTTCTGGCCGTGCTCCTGCGTCGCGGGCGCCGGGCCGGTGTGGTAGCCGTGGTTCTGGGGTGTGCGGCGAATCCGCTGATCGTGCTGGCAGTACTGCGCTTTCTCGGCGGGGGCCAGGTCTGAGGTGCCACGACCGCTGAGAGTGGTCGACTCGACCGATGTCCCTGCGGTGATGGCAGGCTTGCGGGATGCGCTCTGGGGCGGCGGACCCGCGATCTTCCCGCATCCTGCTGTTCCGAGGGCTGTGCCCGCTACCGTCGATCAGCGGGTGGCCGTGGTGGTGGAAAGCAGCGGTTCCACGGGAACCCCGAAGCGGGTGTGTCTGAGTGCCGATGCCGTGCTGGCCAGTGCCGCGGCATCCGATGCTCGTCTGGGTCCCGGTCAGTGGTTGATGGCGCTGCCCGCCCACTACATTGCGGGGCTTGCCGTTCTGGTGCGCTCCCTGAGCTCGTCGTCGTCACCGGTGGTTATTGCCCCGGGGGAGTCGAGCGGTCCGGCTTTTGTCGCTGCCGCGCAGGAGCTTGATTCGGCAGCGCGCTTTGTTTCCTTAGTTCCGGTGCAATTGGCGCGGCTGATGGAGCGGGATGACGCGGTGCAGCAGCTTCGTCGCTTTGACCGGATCCTGCTGGGGGGTCAGTCCACGCCCCGACCGCTGCTCGACCGCGCTCAGGAGTTCGGGCTGGCGGTGACCTGCACCTATGGTTCGACCGAGACCTCGGGTGGTTGTGTGTGGGACGGCCTGCCCATCGGTGATGCGCGGGTGCGGATCGTAGACGGTCGCATCCACCTTTCCGGCAGCATGCTCGCTCACGGCTACCTCGGTAGTCCCCACCGCACGGCGGAAGCTTTTCTCCAGGAGCGCGAGCAGCGTTGGTATCGCACCGATGACACCGGAAGTCTGGTCGATGGTCTGCTTGTGGTGGGTGCCCGAGTCGATGATGTCACCATCTCCGGTGGTATGAAGTTTTCCCTAGCTGAGGTTGAGGCGGTGGTGCGGCGGCTGCCGGGTCTGGACGATGCGGTGGTGGTGGCGGTGCCGCATCCACCGTGGGGCGAGGTGGTGGTGGTGGTCAGTGCGGTGGCTATGCCCTTGGAGGAGCTTCGCGGCGCGGTGGCCGCGAGTGTGGGGCGTGCTGCGGCACCCGCCCGCCTGCTGCTGGTCGAGACGATTCCGCTATTGGCCTCGGGTAAGCCAGATCGGTTGGCCCTGACCGAATGGGCCCGAGGTGCATGATCGCGGCATAAGCCGTGATTCCGGTCGTGGGAACGTAGAATTCTTGGGTGGCAACTCCGAAGCAGCAGCGCATTAATCCGAAGTCTCTTCCCGTCTCGGCTCGTGCCTCTTCCGGTTCTCCGGCGAAGTCGGCTAGGGCGGTGCCGACCAAGAAGGGTTCCGGCGGAAAGAGTGGCCGCCCCGGTGGTCGCCCTTCGGGTCGCACTATTGTTCCGCCCGCGACGTTTCGGGACTGGGTTGCTGGTGCTCGGCTGCCCACCCTCCCACTTGCGGTCGCACCGGTTGCCCTGGGAGCGGCGACCGCTTTTGTCGTACGGCCCGATGATGCGGGCCCCGGCTGGCACTGGGTTCGGGGACTGCTCTGTCTTGCGGTCGCGCTGGGTCTGCAGATCGGGGTGAATTTTGCCAATGATTATTCTGACGGGATCCGCGGCACCGATCAGCATCGGGTGGGCCCGAGGCGACTGACGGCATCGGGCGCGGCGAAACCTCGGACCGTGCTCGCCGTTGCCCTGGTGTTTTTTGCGCTCGCCGCGCTGGCGGGTCTGGTGATTGTGTTCCGCACCCAGCAGTGGTGGTTTCTGGGGGTTGGTGCGGTCGCCCTCGCTGCGGCGTTCTTTTACACCGGTGGTAAGAGGCCCTACGGTTATGCCGGTTTTGGTGAGCTGGCGGTCTTTCTGTTCTTCGGTCTGGTGGCCACGGCGGGAACAACCTTTGCTCTGGTCGGCACGGTAACGCTGGAGAGCTGGCTCGCTGGGGTGGCGATTGGGCTGATCGCCTGCGCGGTGCTGATGGTGAATAACATCCGCGACATCGAGCAGGACAGGCTGGCCGGTAAACGCACCCTGGCCGTGCTGATCGGCCCCGTGGCATCCCGCATCGCCTTCGGCATCATGCTGCTGGCTCCGTTCGGGATTCTGGTGTTCTTCACACTGTTCTACGAGAACGCCTTCCTGGTGTTTTTTGCCCTGCTGGCTGCGGTGCCCGCGGTGGCGATCACTGTCACCGCTAAGACTCCGGCTGAACTTGTTATCGCACTGCGGCTGAGCGGCGTGGTGGCTCTCGTCTACGGCCTGGGCTTGGCCTGGGCTATTGCATTCTGAACCGGGTGTGGTAGGCACGCCTGGATGAGGCGGTGCAGCGTTCCTGTGGTTCGGGTGGTGACGGGGGTGTCGAGAAGTTGTTCGAGATAGCCGGTGGCGTTGCCTGCGGTGTGGCGGGGCTTCCAGCAGACACTGTGAGCATAGCTGCGACCGAGCGTGCGGATCTCGACAAGACGGTCGGGGCTGCGAAGAGGAAGCTTCAAGCCTGGAATATTGTCCACCATGTAGAACGAAATCATGGAGCGGTAGATGTCTTCGCTGGGTTCTGTCGCGGGAGTCTCCGCGATGGCACGCTGGATAACATGCAGCGGCTGGACGATTACAGTGTGCGTGTACCCGGCAGTCCGCAGTGTCGTGAGTGCCGCAGTGGTCGCTTGCTCAGGATTGGCTGCTTCGAATACGACGGTTCCGTTGGTCTGGAAGCTCCGGGCAACCCCCGGGCCGCCGAACGCCTCGACCAGTTCGGCACCGGAAGGGCTCCCTGAGTGGCCGAGGTTAAGGTTGCGGAAAAGGGCTACCGAGATCATGTATCGCTGAGTTCGAGGATGACCTGCGCGGTCTCTGCCGGGTTTGTGATCATCGGCCAGTGGCCTGTATTGAGGATGCGGTGGTCCCAGCCAGCGAAATCCGTGAGATCTGCGGCGCTCGGGTAGGTGTTGATACATTGCACATAAGCCACGCTGGCAGTGGTCGAGTCTAGAGACTTCGCGATTGCCGACTGGGTATAGGTGCTGACCGGCTGCGGCAAGAGATGGGACTGCATCCACGTGAAGTCGGTGTGGGTGATGCCGTGCTCCGGGTAGAGCTGGTCCAGCTGCTGTTTCGAGAACCAGGGGATCGCTCCATCCTGAGCCAAACCCATCATGAATGCCGTGACCTCTGGCCCCATGACCTCGAACCAGGATTTCCCCGGCTGCGGCAGAACGGCGTCGATATATATCAGCTTCTTGATTTGTCGCGGGTGGCGCTCCAGTACAGCAGCGGCGACGTACCCGGCAAATGAGTGCGCAACGACAGTAACGCCATCGTAGTCAGCCAGTGCCGCGCTCAGGTCTTCGATCCAGTTATCCAAGGTGACCGATGTTTTGCCTGCCTGGCGGTCTCCACTGGTGCGAAATTGAGGCGTGATGACGTGTCGCCCGTGCTCGGTCAGGATCGGTGTGACGCGCTCCCAGGCCCAGGGACCGAGCCCGCTGCCGCCGACGAGTGCGACCGTGTTGTTGTCATTCATGTGTTCATTCCTCTCCGGTTGATGAAGTCGGTCAGGTCGGCGACGAAATCGGCGGAAGAATCGAGTGAGGCAACGTGGCCTCCTGTGTTGTGCGGGTACCATGCCACAAGATTGTTCTCCCGTTCCGACACCGGCTGCGCCGCGAAGTCTCCTGCGCCGAAAACGCTGACGGCGGTGGGCACATCCCCGGCCGCAGCATCGGGTTTGCCGGTTTCCATGGAGTAGATGCGCATGCTGCTTCCGACACTGTTCGTGAGCCAGTACAGGGTCGCATTGGCCAAGATAAAGTCGGTTCCGAGTCCGAAATCATCTCCGAGTTCACCCTGCCATAGTTGGTATTTGTCGAGTTGCCAGGCGAGTAGTCCTGCGGGGGAATCGGAGAGAGCGAACGCTAGAGAGTCTGGTCGGCGGCTTTGTAGTTGAAGGTATCCGCTGCCGTCAACCGCGAATGCCTGCAGCCGACTCCATGCGGATCCGTCGTCGTTGTTTTCCGCCATGAATCCGCGCAAACCGGCACTGACGTGAATCCCAAGGACACGATCGGGCTCCATGGTGCCGAGTGCTCGGGCCACCACTGATCCCCAGTCTTGTCCATGAACAATGAACCGACTATGCCCCAGTATCGACATCCCAGCGGCCAACAGGTGAGCTGAGTTTGCGATAGACCACTTCGCCAGCGGCAGGGTTGAAGGCCCGAAGCCGGGGAGAGAAGCCAGCACAACCTCAGAAGCTACCCTCCGTAGCGGCTCGATTACCCGGTGGAAAGCAAGAAATGAGGTCGGCCAGCCGTGCAGTAACAGGATTGGCATCTGCCCGGCTCCGGAAAATCGAGCGACGTGCAGGTCGCAGCCACCGATGTCGATAACCATGTGTTCGCCAACTCCTGGGCAGTGAGGTTGAGTAAGCCAGTGGCTCCACTCCGCGACGAACGCCTGGACTAGTGACGGTGCGACACCATATGATCGAGTGGTTTCGGGAGGCACGACCGGCCATCGAGTTTCATTCAAGCGGTGACGCAGCGACTCCATGCCGCTTCGTGCGCTGGGCGGTAGGGAACCCACAAGAAGTTGGTAGCATGCTGTCACAGTAATCCATTCTATGATAAATGACAGCATGCTGTCAAAGGAGTGCGCGTGAGCAACGTTGTTGAAGCCGCTCTGCACGCGATCTTCGAGGCGAATCGACTCTTGCGCGACGAAGGTGAGCGGATAGCCGCGACCGTGGGGCAGACCCATTCGCGACGTATGGTGCTCCAGGCCGCCGCCGATTGCGCAACCGTGCCGGACATTGCTCGCAGGCTCGGACTCCAGCGTCAGAGTGTCCAGCGGGTGGCTGACGAACTCGTCCAAGACGGGCTGGCTCGATACGAGGACAATCCCCGCCATCGCGTATCCCGATTACTGGTGCCGACCACGGAGGGGGAGATTGCCTTGGCGGCAATCCAGCACGCTCATCAGGAGTGGATCAAGGACATCGAGCGGGTCGTCGGAGAGTTCGACTGGTCTGATTTCCATGTCGGTCTTAACTGTGTAATTCACGCCGTACGCGATCATGACCCGCGTGAATAAGTTCAGCCCAAGGACTTCCATGGTCTGCCGAAGTTTTGGTTGACTTGTGTTCGCTTCCTGTGTGGTGGCGAGATCGGAATGATTGACGATGTTGAGGTATTATCCACGAAATCAACAACCGGCCACGAAAAATCCTCAACCGCGCAACCTCAGCCGAAATCTTCCACGAGCTAACAGGGGAACCCACCCCCACCAAACCCGGGGCGATTCACCCTTCGATCTCGGTAACCACGCAGGAAGCGGATACAAGTCAACGCAAGGCCACGCCTGACCCTTCTCCAACTCAAAAGACACGGCAACAAACCTAAGACGCTTCACTCAGCTAATGGCGTTGCATCAGCAACTAACAACCCCCGCCACACAGCCTGACGCGCGACATGAGATCAGTTTCTCGATAGGAACCACTTTGCCCCTGGTGTCGAAGAATCGGAGTTGTGTGGCGCCGTGGCGGTGGTGCTGGTTAGCGTCTTCAAGGTAGGGCATTGATCTTTGCGCAAAACTATAAGGGCCACTCTCGGAGACCGGCTACGCACGAAGTTCACAAAGAAAATCCAGCTTTTTTACGAAGATCAGAGATCGCTTTTCAGCGACCGCAATCCATCTAGTAAATCCTCCAGAGCCGCGGACTCACTACTAAACTTTCTAATGCTTCCTTGCTCGGTAGCTCCTCGCTCGTCGGTGAAATACGTAAACCATCCGCTGCCATTGACTGCGATCCCGATAACGTCGCACCGATTCGCTGGGGAGTCGCCCCAAATAGGCGTATCTAGCTGCTCGGTACCAATGATGCGCTTGACGTCTTCTGTTTTCATTTCATCTCCAAGGGAAATTGCACCTCACGAAGAACGCCAAGCCGGGTAAGGACCTCCACAGGAAGAGGCATCTGTTGCTGCACCCGGGATAGGTGAACTGAATTTTGCATCCGGTGGTCCGCTCTGGTTGATAAATCCACCGACCAGCGGAACATAGCTTTCCCAAACCCGCTCTAGTTAGTGGGTGCCTAGTTGCTCGCTGCCTTTCCTGCGCGCGAGCGTGCAACACACTCACCGAGAGCGAGGTCGAGGGTATCGAATTTCTCGACCGCTAGCTCAACCGCACGTTCATCTGTTGTCGAAACCTTCCAGCCTGTTGAATCTCTATACACCGCCACACTGTTGACATAATTTACAGGCTTCTCAAACCACACAATGTCCGTTAGCTGCTCATCACGAGCTATTCTTCGTGCGCGTTCTTCAGTCATAGCTGCCTCCATCAGGAAACTCCGATTCGTCTGAGGAGACCGAGCTCTACCAGCCTCTCGGCTGGCATGGGCAACTCGATCTGGACACCGCCACCAGGACTACCGAAAGCCGGTGCCACCTCACCACGATGAGTTACTAAGTTGTCCCAATCCAACCTAAAACGCCGCATGTAAGCTGTCGTCTTTGCTTGGACCGCTGCATCAGCGACATCGTAGTGACGTTTAATGTCCGCAAAGTCGCCTATGACTTTGTAGCGGTGGTATTGGTTAGCGTCTTCGAGGTAAGGCATGGATCGTTGCGCAAACCTGTAAGGGCCACCCTCGGGGACTGGCGAAGTGAATCTTCCATTCGCTGGTCCGTACCGGTCGATGATCTCACCCACCGGGGGAACATAGCTTTTCCTGATGGGATCACCCTCTCTAAGCCGCCGACGTCACATACAACTCGTGGATTTGTTCCAGCGATAGTTCGGCGATGTGGGTGAAGTCGGCGGCTACCGTCGGGTTTCGGAATAGTACCGGTGGTGGCTGGGCGGTGTTGTGGTGACTGGTCTGTTCGTCACTGGTTTGTTCGTCACTGGTGTGGGATACCCGGTACCAGCCGTCGGTGTGTATTGTGGCTTGATGGCGGGTGTAGAACTCTAGGTCTGAGTAGATCGTGGGGAATTTTCTGTCGGGGTAAGCGGCGGTGGACTCTTCACTTAGTGTGGTTTCGGTCACAGTCCAGCCGGGGGCGGGAACCCCTGACGGGTGTAGGGGTGGTAACGCGGGTAGTCCTTTGCTGGTGCGAATATCGGGACCGCACCGGTGGGTGAGATATCGGGCGATATTTTCCAACGATGATGCGATCATCACGAGATGTTCCATACCCTGCTGATCGGCAGCAACATCCGTACCATAATCCGCAACCGTTACCGCATACTGTCGACCGAAAGGGCGAACCCGTACCGCCAGCCGGTGGGCCCCTTCCCATACCGAAACGGTCAGTTCAACCTCACCATATAAGGGGTAATCGGGGCCGACCTGCAGGAGCCACCCGGCTTCTACAGTCCATCCCATCAGCACCGGCACCAACCCCGCCACACCAGACGGTACCGGCTCAGCCGATGAGGTCGGAAACAGATC
>JBOFDJ010000086.1:0-15836 GCA_051646885.1 Rhodoglobus sp. | reverse complement strand
CGTACTGTGCACCAAAATCGCCCACGAGGACGGGGCGGGCTTCGGTTGTTGATGCGGCGGATGCGGCGGGCGCGGCAGGCTGGATCATACCGCAACCCGCTCGGAGTCCGACTGGGTTCCGCTAAGACCGGCGACAATGGCAAGTGCATCACCGGGCACCCGACGCTCAAAATAGAAGGAGAGGAACGGGATGACCCCACCAAGGGCGATCACCAGAAACCTGACGAACGACCAGCGCACCAAACGCCACAGCACGAAATCGACACCCAGGTACAACACATAGAACCACCCGTGCGCGATCAAGATCAGTGTCGACAGGTTGAGGCCCACGATCAGATCCTTGGGGGTGAGGGCCAGAAAACCGTAGGGGCCGAGCGGCTCGATATCGACACCAAAGCCGTATCGGAACACCATCATCAGGCACAGCAACAACAGGAAAGTGCCGGTGATGTAGGACGAAACCTTGTAGACAGAAATCGTGCGTCGGATCCGGATGATGTCGTCAGGCCGAGGTCCGATGGTCATAGGCCTATTCTACGGGCGCGGACGGATCGGCGGACACGGGCGGCACGAGTGCCGGAGGCACTGATTCCTCAGCACCGCTGTCGGAAACACTGAGCTGCTCCGCTTCCCAGGCGTCGCGCAGAAGTCGATACCAGAGAAAGATCACAAAACCGGAGAAAATCACCCACTCAATCGCATAGAACACGTTGAGTAGATTGAGCGGAGCCTCAGTGATCGGTCGTGGCGAGTCGATGAGGTCGAGACCGGATGCCGCGGCATCCGCCACCAGATAGCCGCCGTAGACTCCTTCCGGTTCCTGCACCCACAGATTCGCCAGCTCGGAGACGGCCAGGGTGCTGCGCCGACCGGCCTCGAAATCCGATTCCTGCGGCGACTCACTCGGAAGATAACGACCCGTGATCGTGCCCTCAGGCGGGGCCTTCTCTAGTCTTCGAAGGGCAGCGCTGGCGACGTCAGCATCCGCCGCCCAGCCCATCGCGACAGCAAGACTCGCGCCGTTGCTCGCCACCGCATGCCCCACCACCCAATAGCCTGGCTCCGAAAGATTGACCCGGTCACTCAGCACCACAAAGTCACCAGCAACAAAACTCGCCTCGACGGTCACCCGCTGGCCGATGACCGCGGCAGCGACCGGCTGCTGCGGGGCGCTGACCGTGTCGAGGGGCACCATGCTTTCGGTCTGCTCCGTGGGAGCGGCACCGCCCGCACTGCTGCGCGCGAGCTGCCACTGGCCGAGGGCGGCACAACCGGTGGCCACACCCAGGGCGAGGATCAGGGCGGCAATCCATTTCGGTCGCAGAGCAATCCGCCACAGACTCGACTCTGGGGCGCTCAATATTCCGGATCCCGTCTGCGTTCGATCGGTTGCTCGGGCTGCGGCCCAGTCTGCTGTGCCGCAGAGTCCTGCCCTGACATCGCGGCCTCGATGAGGGCAATCTCTGCTGCGCGCATTCTGTCGCGCGTCGCTGCGGTGCCCGTGTTGCGTCGTGAACGAAACATGAGGCGACCCAGTTTCTCGGAGTTAACAGCCAGGATCGGGCCCACAATCGCCATCGACAACACATACAGCCCAGCAAAGGGGGTGAGCCTGGAATCAAGACCGGCCCCCGCTGCCAGCGTTGCGAGAATCAAGGCGAACTCGCCGCGGTTTTGCAACATGGCACTGGCGTTGAGCCCCTCGGCCTTGGTGAGCTTATTCTGCCAGGCGATGATTTGCCCGCCCACGGTGTTGACAATGAGGGTGAGGATAACGGCCAGCGTCACCGGGACGACCACCTCTCCAAAGGTCGCGCTGTTCAATGAGAAGCCGAAATGGAGAAAAAAGAACGCACCGAAAACATCGCGCAACGGCAAGACAAGCTGCTCAATACGGCCACGAAAACGGGATGCTCCCAAGACCAGACCAATGAGAAAAGCACCGATGGCATCCGAGACTCCCAGCATCTCGCCAATACCGCCAAAGGCAACCGCGAGACCGAAGAACAGGATCGTGAAAAGCTCATCGTCACGGGTGCTGGCCAGCCGCGACACGAGGCCACCACCCCAGCGCGCCAGCGCAAACATGACAATGAGAAAGGTGAAAGAGATGGCCAGCTGCAGCGTAACCGCCCAGAAATCGGTCGTGCCACGCAGAATCACCCCCACGATCGCGAGATAAATGGCGACAAAAACATCCTCCAGCACCATGATGCCCAGGATTGTCGGCGTCTCCCGATTGGCAAGCCTGCGCAACTCGATGAGCAGCTTGGTGATGATGGCGCTGGATGAAGTGGCGGTCATCCCGGCAATAATCAGAGCCTCGCGCGTGCCCCAGCCGATCCACAGCCCCAGGGCAAACCCGACCCCCAAATTAAGAGCAATTCGCGTGCCGCCCGAGATCACCAAAGCCCCGGCATTGCCGTAAAACTCGTCTTGATCGAACTCCAGCCCAAGACTGAAAAGCAACAGAATCAGACCAACAACGGCAACCAGTTCGACATCAGCCGAGGAGAAATTCACCGCAACGATCTGCGAGTACGGGCTGGCAAGCAGACCAACAACTATGTAGATCGGGATCGCTGGCAGGCCGACGAGTTTGCCGAGTCTGCCCAAGCTATAGGCGATGACGAAGAGAACGCCCAGAATAAGAAGGTCTTCCCCCACAGGCACAGGCTATCCCCCGGCAGCGGAGTTGGCGGGAGATTGGGGCAAATCACCCGAACGATAGAAGGTGAAGGCTTTGGAAACTTTCTCTGGTGAACCCGCGACGACGAGGGTGTCGCCCGACACAACGGTGAAGTCATCGGCGGGGGCGGGGTTGGCTGACTCACCTCGCACCACGGCAACCACGGTCAACCCCACCACCCCACGGCTGGCCAGATTGCCCAGCTGCTTGCCCGCGATGTGATCCTCGGAATCGACTGTGAACCAGTCAATAGTCAAGCCGGGGATGGCGTCGAGCTTCGACAACGACTCGGTGATGCGCGTGCCGCCGAGCAGCTCAGCCAGAGTGTGCGCCTCATCTTCGTCGAGTCTGAGGGAAACCTTGGTGGCATCTGCCTGATCCTCAGCATTGGCGAAAGTGATCAGATCGCTATGACCGGAGCGGTGCGTGATCACGCCGAGCTTGCCACCGTCATCAGTCACAAAGGTGTGCAGTATGCCGACCCCAGGAAGCTTCACACGCCGCACGTCAACCATAGGAGCATTCTACCGACGGGTGGGGAGATGGCTACCGGCTACCGGCTACCGGCTACCGGCTACCGGCTACCGGCTACCGGCTACCGGCTACCGGCTACCGGCTACCGGCTACCGCGAGGAGTATGGAGCAACAACAACCTCGACGCGCTGAAACTCTTTCAGGTCTGAGTACCCCGTGGTGGCCATCGACCGCCGCAGCGCCCCCATCAGATTCACCCGGCCATCAGCAACGCTAGAGGGCCCAAAGAGGATCTCCTGGAGCGGAGCCAGCGAGCCAACCTCAACCCGGTTGCCGCGCGGAAGCTCGCCATGGTGGGCCTCAGCACCCCAGTGCCACCCGCCACCCGGTGCATCCGTTGCCCTCGCGAGGGCACTGCCCAGCATGACCGCATCCGCACCCACAGAAATGGCCTTCACGATGTCGCCACTGGTGCCGAGACCACCATCAGCGATCACATGCACATAACGACCGCCCGATTCATCCAGATAATCACGGCGAGCGCCAGCAACATCGGCGACCGCGGTCGCCATGGGAGAGTGGATTCCCAGACTCGCGCGTGTCGTCGAGGCCGCTCCCCCACCAAAGCCGACCAGCACCCCCGCTGCGCCCGTGCGCATCAGATGCAGTGCGGCGCTGTAGGTAGATGCTCCGCCCACGATCACCGGGACGTCGAGCTCGTAGATAAACTTCTTGAGGTTCAGGGGTTCCGTCGTTTGTGAGACATGCTCGGCGCTCACCGTGGTGCCGCGAATCACAAAAAGATCGACCCCGGCATCCACCACAGTCTGGTACAGATCGTGGGTACGCTGCGGGCTGAGCGCTCCCGCCACGGGGACACCAGCAGCCCGGATCTCGGCAAGACGGGCCGTCACTAGCTCGGGTTTGACCGGCTCTGCATAAATCTGCTGCATCCTCCTGGTTGCGATGCTCACCGGGAGGGACCGGATTTCTGCCAAAATCGGGTCAGGATCGTCGTATCGAGTCCACAATCCCTCAAGGTCGAGAACTCCGATCCCACCCATCCTGCCCATGGCAATCGCCGTGGCGGGGCTCACCACCGAGTCCATGGGAGCAGCCAGCACCGGGATATCGAAGGCGTAAGCATCGATGCTCCAGCTGAGCGAAACATCCTGCGGATCCCTGGTTCGTCTGGACGGCACGACAGCAATGTCGTCAAAAGAATAGGCCCGGCGGGCTCGCTTCGCGCGACCGATCTCGATGTCACTCACAGCGTCGATCCTACCGGTGGTGCCCGACTCGACACGGGCAGCGTGTCGACACCGGTCCCGGTTTCTCCGGTTACCTCCCTCCGGTCCTGCGGCAACTCCTCCTCTGCTTCTAACTCTTCCATCCCTCGTTCCATCCCTCGTCATCCTGCGCCTTCCCGGCTCATCCCGGGCGGCCCGCTCCTCCAGCAACCCCGCGCGGCCCGCGGCGGGAGTAATCTCACTAACGGCGGGGATAACTCCCCGACGGCGGGAGTCGCTACTCCCGCCAACCGTTACCTAGTCCCGCCAACGGATCTGCGCACTCCAGCTTCACTCAGCTTGCGGTGCAAAAGATGCGGCGTGCGCACGTCCTCAGTGAGGATCCGGATGATCGTGCGCACCTGCCGCCTCAAGCGATCCTCACGCTTCTTCTCCCGCCAGACCACCTCGGCCGGATCGCCTCTCGTAAATTCGTCGCGGGTGTACTTTGTCTTACCATCGAATTCGACGATGACGTCATCATCCTCAAAATAAAAATCTGAGAACATCGCACCGTCAACATCAACGAACTTGCGCTGCAACTGCGGCCGAGGGTAGCCCAGGTAGTGAATCGCCACGCGAGCCTCCGATTCCCCGATGGAACCCGAAAGCGAGGTGGCAAAGCTGATTGCGCGCCAGAGCGGCGAAGATGCTTTCATCAAGGATGCCTCGGCAATGAGCTCCTCCTTCGTGACCGCAAGAGCGTTCCGCTCCCCAAGGCACCAATCCAAAAGTGGAACTGCATCATGGAATGGGAGGCTGCGGCACACGTCAAGGGCAGTCCTGATGAGAGTCGTGCACTCATAACCCTGACGGATGACCGTTCGAGCCGTTGTTGCGCCTCGCGCGGTTCGAATGACTCCTGGCTCCGAGCGACCACCGCCGCGCCACCGATCCAGCACCACTACCGCGGTCGGGAACTCGTCAAGGGGCATGCCCCAGAGTGCAGCCGCTGACGCTCGTGCAATCACAGGTCGCACGCGGGCCGCAGCGGTGACTGCTGCGATCCGCAGGATGTGCTGGCGGGCGGCTGACGCTGCTGCCCACGCCTCAGGCCGGACGAAAACACCACGGCGCAGGCGAAGAAGCTGGTGACGCTCGATGGCCTGCCTGATCGCACGAGGCCCGAAGCCTATCCGTGCGAGATCGGAGGAGAACAGCAGCGTGTCGCGGTCGAGTGCTTCGAAGTTCATGAGCCGAGCATCCACGAGTCCGCTGGAATGCAGTGAGCCGCCCGTGGTTTCGGTGGACATCGACAAGTGCCCAGCTCGGTGGAGGGAGAGAATTGCGCCCGGCGGGAGTAGCACCTCCCGCCGACGGCAACTCTCTCCCGCCGCCCACGCAGGAACTCGCGCCGCAAGGGTGTAAGCGCAGTCGGCGCAGCAGCGGCACGGGCACACAGACACCGGCGCGGACAGCGCAGCAGCGACACCGCGAGGGATGCGCGTCCAGGCCAGAGTGGGGCGCGGCGCGCCCCGAGCTAACCGCGGTAGTTGGGTGCCTCGACCACCATCTGGATGTCATGCGGGTGCGACTCTTTGAGGCCAGCCGCGGTGATCCGCACAAAACGCCCCCTGGTGCGCAACTCGTTGATCGTCCTGGCCCCCGTATAGAACATCGACTGCCGAAGCCCACCCAGCAGCTGATATACCACGGATGACACCGGCCCACGATAGGGCACCTGACCTTCGATCCCTTCCGCGATCAGTTGCTCATCCGAGGGCACATCGGCCTGAAAATAGCGGTCACGGGAGTACGAGGTTTTCGTGCCGCGGGTCTGCAGCGCACCCAGCGAACCCATGCCTCGGTAGCTCTTGAACTGCTTGCCCCCAACAAAGATCAGATCACCCGGGCTTTCATCTGTCCCCGCCAGTAACGACCCGAGCATGACAGTCTCGGCACCAGCAACCAGCGCCTTGGCGATGTCGCCCGAATACTGAAGTCCACCATCAGCGATCACCGGAACCTCAGTGTCGCGCGCCGCGAGGGATGCCTCGTACACCGCGGTCACCTGCGGAACCCCGACCCCGGCCACCACTCGGGTCGTGCAGATCGAGCCGGGCCCTACGCCAACCTTCACCGCATCCGCCCCAGCATCAATCAGTGCCTGCGCGCCGGAGCGGGTTGCGACATTGCCGCCGATGATGTCGACCGCATCAAAAACGCTATCGGCTTTCAGCCGACGGATGATCTCTAGCACTCCCGCAGAATCGCCGTTGGCGGTGTCAACCACCAGAACATCCACCCCCGCGTCACGCAGCTGCCCGGCGCGATCCCAGGCGTCACCGAAGAAACCGATGGCCGCGCCCACTCGCAGCCGCCCCTCGTCATCTTTGGTCGCCTGGGGATATTTCTCGGTCTTCTCAAAATCTTTGACCGTAATGAGCCCGGTCAGCCGCCCGGCCTCATCGACAAGCGGAAGCTTCTCGATTTTGTGCTGCGCAAAGATCGCCACCGCCGCATCCGGATCAATGCCCATCGGGGCAGTAATCAGCGGCACCCTGGTCATCACCGACCGCACGAGGGTTGTTGCTTTATCGCGCGGCGCCACAAAACGCATGTCGCGATTGGTGATGATGCCGACCAGGGTTCCATCGCCCTCGACCACGGGCAGGCCCGAGACGCGAAACTGCCCGCACAGGGCGTCAACCTCAGCGACCGTGGAATCCGGCGTTGTGGTCACCGGGTTGGTGATCATGCCCGATTCACTGCGCTTGACCTTATCGACCTGGGCAGCTTGGTCGCTGATCGAGAGGTTGCGATGCAGGATGCCGATGCCACCGTTGCGCGCCATCGCAATCGCCATCCGTGACTCTGTGACACTGTCCATCGCCGCCGAGAGCAGTGGCGAGGCCACGGTGATCCGCCGAGTCAGACGCGAACTGGTATCCGCTTCGCTGGGAATCACATCGGTGTGGCCCGGTAACAACATAACGTCGTCGTAAGTAAGGCCGGTGAAGCCAAAAGGGTCAGGCTGGTCCATGAGGTCCTTTAGGTGAGGAGCAATGATGGCCGGGATTCTGCGCTGGATTCCGGTATTCCATGCTACCCGGTTGGACTGATGGCTATCCCCCCGCCATAATGACGTGACCGCTTTATGAGCCGCTGGAAACATGCGGGACATCATCGCGCAGTATCGTCATCGTCGACGGTACTCCAGCACCTACCCGATTGGTGCCGTCAGGAGGTTTTGTTAAAGTGACTCGAACCGCGATGACCCGCCCGGTGCGGATGATCGCTCTGATGTTTGCCACACTGCTTGCTGCCCTCGTTTTTGTGGGCAGCTCTTCAGCGCAGGCCGACGAGATCAACACCGATAAGTACGACTACATTTTCAGTGGGAATGTCAAATACAACGGCAAGCCCCTAGAGGGGGTAGTCATCGCGGCTACCGGGAACGGCTACGACGCCGAGGTGAAGACCAGCGCTGACGGCAAGTGGAAGATTGGGGTTCCTGAGAAAGCCGAGTATACGATCACTCTCGACGAGTCGACCCTGCCCAAGGGTGTCATTGTCACCGAAGGCACTGCCGAGGCGAAGGTGGAGTTTGGGCTCACCAAGAACAAATCGGTCAATTTTTTCCTGGGTAAGGGGGTCAGGGTCACGACCAGTTTTGCCGACCAGTTAATCGGTCGAATCTTCACTGGCTTGAGTTTTGGTTTGCTACTCGCTCTGGCCGCCATCGGGCTGTCGCTGATCTTTGGTACTACCGGGCTAAACAATTTTGCTCATGCCGAGATGGTCACCTTCGGTGCGCTTGCCACCCTGTCTCTGGCAGTCGACTACGTGTGGCCAATCTGGATCGCCATCATCGTCGCCCTCGTGCTGAGCGGAATCTTCGGATTCACACTCGACGCCGCGCTGTGGAAACCGTTGCGCAACAGGGGTGTGGGCTTGGTGCCGATGATGATTGTCAGTATCGGTCTGTCGCTGGCACTCAGGTATCTTTACCAATACCTTTACGGGGGCAGTACTCGACAATTGCCCGGCGCTGATGGTGCCGATCTCAAGTTCGGTGCCATCTCACTCTCGCCGTTCGACATTGCGAGCATGGTGATCAGCATTATCGTGCTCCTCGCAGTCGCATTCTTCCTGCTTCGGACCAGAATCGGAAAGGCTACCAGAGCCGTGAGCGACAATCCGAGCCTGGCTTCAGCATCGGGAATCGATGTGGATCGGGTCATCCGAATTGTCTGGGTCGTCGGTGGAGTGCTCGCCGGGCTTAGTGGAATATTGTTCGCCTTCAATAGACCCGGTGTGTCCTGGGATATGGGGTTCCAGATTCTGCTGTTGATCTTCGCCGCCGTCACCCTGGGAGGGCTCGGCACCGCCTTCGGAGCGCTCGTGGGATCGCTCGTGGTGGGAATGTTTGTCGAAATATCAACACTGTGGATCCCTTCTGATATGAAATTCGTCGGGGCTTTGGTGATCCTCATCCTCGTACTGTTGGTTAGGCCGCAGGGCATTCTGGGCCGCAAAGAAAGAATCGGTTAGGGCAGACCATGGGCGTTGACTTTCTCCAAATTCTGTCTAATGCGGCGGTTGAGCTCATCAGCCCGACCACCGCGGCTTACGCGCTCGCCGCGCTCGGCCTCGCGATCCACTTCGGTTTCACCGGGCTCATCAACTTCGGCCAGGCCGGGTTTATGGCAATCGGGGCCTATGGCTACGCGATTTCGACTCTCACGTTCGAATTTCCAATATGGGCAGCCGTGCTGGTGGGTATCGGCGGCTCTGTGGTCTTTGCACTCATCCTTGGCATACCAACGCTGAGGCTTCGGGCCGACTATCTTGCGATCGTTACGATTGCATCATCCGAAATTCTACGACTGATTTTTACCACGAATACTTTCGAGGCTGTCACCGGCTCGGCCGACGGCCTGAGCGGCTATAAGGGAACTTTTGCCGCAACCAATCCGATTCCCGCAATCAATTCGATCCTTAGCAGCACCTACGGCTTCCCTAGTAGCAGCACCTACGGCTTCGGGCCCTTTGAGTACAACGCCTACGATTGGTGGTTGCGCATTGTGGCGTGGGGAATTGTGGTCGTCGCCTGTCTCCTCGCCTGGCAGCTTATGCGTAGCCCCTGGGGTCGAGTGATCAAGGGTATCCGTGAAGACGAGGATGCCGTGCGTGCGCTCGGCAAGAACGTTTACTTCTACAAAATGCAGTCGCTCATTCTCGGTGGGGTGTTCGGAACCCTCGCCGGAATGATCTTCATTTTGCCAAGGGCCGTGGTCCCAGCCAATTATGCAACCAGCCTGACCTTCTTCATTTACACGATCCTGCTGCTCGGAGGAGCTGCGACGATCCTCGGCCCGGTGGTGGGCTCCATTGTCTTCTGGGTTTTGCTGTCTGCCGTCTCGGGTTTCGTTGCCCGCGCCCAAGAGGCTGGCTGGTTTCCCGGCATGTCGAGCGTGCAGGCCGGTCAGGTGCGCTTCATTGTGGTGGGGGTTGCACTCATGCTCCTGGTGATCTTTAGACCACAGGGGATCTTCGGGAAAAAGAAGGAGTTGGCTTTTGTCAAGTGAGACCACACCTACACGAGGAGCGCCGGTAAAAAGTACCAACCTGCACGTTGGCGAGATCACACCAGGCGTCGCCAAAACTGACCCCATCATCATCGCCGATAGTGTCACTCGGACCTTCGGTGGTCTGACAGCGGTAGATGTCGATCATGTCGAGATTCCCCGCAATGCCATCACCGCGCTGATCGGCCCTAACGGTGCCGGCAAAACCACCCTCTTCAACCTGCTCACCGGGTTCGATAAACCTGACACCGGTCGTTGGACCTTTCTCGGAACCTCACTCGCCGGAATTCCAGCTTTTAAAGTGGCCCAGCTCGGCCAAGTGCGCACCTTCCAGCTCACCAAAGCACTGGGTTTGCTGAGCGTTCTCGACAATATGAAACTCGGCGCCAAGGGCCAACAGGGCGAGAACATGTTTCGCGCCCTGTTCCCCTTCCTCTGGCGAAAACAGGAGGTTGCCATCGAAGCAAAAGCCATGGAACTTCTCGCCAAGTTTAAACTCGACACCAAATCGCAGGATTACGCGGCAAGTCTGTCTGGTGGCCAGCGAAAACTTCTCGAAATGGCGCGCGCTCTCATGAGCGATCCCACCCTGGTGATGCTTGATGAGCCCATGGCCGGGGTCAACCCCGCGCTGACCCAGTCTCTGCTCGACCATATTCTCGAACTGAAGACCCAGGGCATGACGGTGCTCTTCGTCGAACACGATATGCAGATGGTGCGTCATATAGCCGACTGGGTGATTGTGATGGCCGAGGGTCGAATCGTCGCCGAGGGGCCGCCAGATGCTGTAATGGCTAACCCTGCCGTCATTGATGCATACCTGGGAAGCCATCACGACCAGGATCTCGGCGCGATGGAGACCGATAACGTACACGCAATCAAGGAGCTGCTCGATGCCGACGACGAGTCCTGACACCTTAGCGGCCACGATTCCGTTGACCGTCCCCGTTGTCGAAGTCAAGAATGTCACAGCCGGCTACCTGCCGGGCGTGAACATCCTGAACTCGTGCTCGCTTATCGCTCAACAGGGTGAGCTCATCGGCATTATTGGGCCCAATGGTGCCGGCAAGTCGACACTGTTGAAGGCCATTTTTGGTTTGGTCAAGGTGCGCGAGGGTGAGGTCCTGTTGCAGGGTGAGAACATCACGGGACTGAAGGCCAATAAGCTCGTCGCTAAAGGGGTTGGCTTCGTCCCGCAGACCAATAATGTCTTCCCGACGCTCACGATTCTCGAAAATCTTGAGATGGGACTTTTTCAGAAACCGAAGAGCATAAAAGAACGGCTTGCTTTCGTCACAGAAATATTTCCTGAGCTGAGCAAACGGCTCAGCCAGAGGGCGGGCTCGCTGTCAGGTGGAGAGCGCCAGATGGTGGCGATGAGCCGTGCACTCATGATGGGGCCGCATGTCCTGCTGCTCGATGAGCCTTCCGCTGGCCTCTCACCCGTGCGGCAAGATGAGGCTTTTCTCCGAGTCAAAGAAATCAATAAGGCCGGAGTGACGACCATCATGGTCGAGCAGAATGCCCGCCGCTGCTTGCAGATCTGTGATCGGGGTTACGTACTCGATCAGGGGCGTGATTCATACACCGGAACGGGTCGGGAGCTGCTGAACGATCCCAAGGTCATCTCGCTGTACCTTGGAACCCTCGGTACCGAATAAATACTGGGCTTACGGTCGTTGCCTGGGCCTACGGTCGTTGCGGGGAGCCGGTCGGTTCCATAGTGATCCTGATCGGTCGTGTGTCGTGGGAATGCTCCTCCCGCCACCTGCCACTTACCCCCGCCGCCCGCGCGTACCCGCGCCGGATCGTTTATTACTCCCGCCGCGTGGATAGCGCTCTCAGGGAACGTCATCGGGTGTGTGCCAGCCCGCCCACCGAACCACTACACCCTC
This sequence comes from Rhodoglobus sp., assembly GCA_051646885.1. Lineage (GTDB taxonomy): Bacteria > Actinomycetota > Actinomycetes > Actinomycetales > Microbacteriaceae > Rhodoglobus. The sequence goes on along the minus strand of JBOFDJ010000086.1, from coordinate 3,958 downwards.
ATCACAGTGCACAAAGGGCCCCGACCGAAGTCGGGGCCCTTTGTGATCAAGCCAGATGAATCAGTTGATGCGGCTTATTGAAGGTAGTTGTATTTATTGGTGTCGTCGTACTGGTACACGCTCACGGTTGCCTCGGTAGGGTCACCATTGTCATCAAAGGTGATTGGTCCGGATTTACCCTCGTAGTCCGCGACTTTGCCATCAACAATGATCTTGGCGCAGTCAGCAAAAGTCGAGCATTTCTGGCCCTCACCGGAACCACCCGAAACTTCTTGCAACTTGGCTGCAACGGTCTTGCCGTCAACAGACTTAGCCGCCAGAGCCGCCAGAGCCGTGAGGATGACTGCGTCGTAAGACTCAGCCGCGTAGCTGTAATCCTTCAACTCTGGGTTGATCGTGAGGAGACGGTCAGTGAAATCCCCCAGCTCGGCCGCATTGATCCCAGGAAGAGTTCCTTTAGCGCCGGTAAGGGTGCCCGCAGCAAAGTCAGCTCCATAGTTGGCCAGGTTTCCATCGACAAAGTAGAGCGGCCCCGTGTATCCAGCTCCGCGAAGCGCAGGAACGATAGTCTTTGCTTCGTCGAAAGTAATTAGCACAACAGAGTCAGGTTGGGCCGCCATGATCTCAGCGATCTGGGTCGTAAACACTGCTTCTTTGGGATTGAATAGAGACTCAGCCACGACCTTGCCGCCAGAGTTCTCGAAATTCTCTTTCACAGACTTAGCAAGACCGGTTCCATAAGCATCGTTCAACTCGATGATACCCAGGGTAGCCGCACCGTCGTCGGCAATGAGGTTGCCGAGTACTTCGCCCTGCAGCACATCTGAGGGAGCGGTACGCCAGTACAAGCCATCATCATCGTAATCGGTGAAAACGGGAGAGGTGTTGGCTGGAGAGAATTGAATCACACCGGCACCCGTGATCTGATCGATGATAGTCTTCGAAACGCCAGATGAGGCAGCACCGATAATCGCTGTCACGTCCTGCGACAAGAGATCAGTAGCGGAGACTGTGGCTATGTCGGTCTCGGTGTCACCCGAGTCGCGATACTGAACATCGACGGTGACATCGGTTTTCGCTTCGTTGATCTCCTCGACAGCGAGCTTCACACCGGCCTCTTCGGGTGGGCCAAGGAAGGACAAGTTTCCACTCTGCGGAAGGATCGTTCCAAGCTTAAGCGTGAGAGGGCCAGATTCTCCGCCCCCGTTGTCGGCCGGCGCGGCACAGCCGCTGAGAATGAGGGCGCTCACGCCGATGGTGGCAGCGCCACCCAGAACCGATGTGAGAGATCGCGTGCGCGCGACCGGTGCCTTGGTGAAAAGGCTCATAGTGCTCCTTGGTGATTAAGACGAGGGATATCAGCAACCCTGCGAAGCAAGACTGCCCTTTTACCGTATTGGGCCCCGTCGCCATTCTCAATACGACAGGGTTACATGCCCGTAACACTCTCGACCGTGGCACTGCGCTGCCGAGCCGCCTGCAGAAACATATCCACGGTGAGGATCGCCAGAGCGCACCAGACAACCCCGAAGCCCAGCAGACGCTCCGGGGGCATTTCCTCGTGCAGCACAACCACACCCACCACGAATTGCAAGATCGGGGCTATGTACTGCACAAGACCCATATAGGCCAGGGGAAGCCTTCGAGCAGCAGCAGCAAAAAGGATCAGTGGAACCGCGGTGACCACACCCAGGCTGAGGATCAGAGCGGTATGGGCTAGACCCACAGAGCTGACACTGAGGCCGGTGCTTGCCCCCAGCATACCCAACGCCAAGACCGCTGCCGGTGCCAGCACAGCTGTCTCTACCGTAAGCCCGCTGATCGCGTCAGCCTTCGGCCCGACATGCTTTTTGACCAATCCATAAAGCCCGAAACTGAAGGCCAAGATGAGCGCAATCCAGGGAAAGGATCCGTAGCCCACCGCGAGAACGAGCACCGCTATCGCGCTGACTCCGACGGCAAGCCATTGCAGCGGTCGAAGTCGCTCCCGCAGCACCAGTACCCCCAGCAGCACGGTCACAATCGGGTTGGTGAAGTAGCCCAAGGATGCCTCGACAACCCGACCGGTGAGGCTGGCAAAAACATACACCCCCCAGTTGGCGAGAATAAACAACCCCGCCAAGGTGAGGGCGAGCATGGTGCGCCGGTCACGGAGGATGACCAGCAGTCGTTGCCAGCCCCGAGTGACCCACAACAGAAGGCCGCAAAATACTAGAGAAAGCAGGATGCGCCACGCGACGATCTCGACCGCCCCGGCGGGCTGCAACGCGACAAAAACAAGGGGAAGAAAGCCCCACAAGAAATACGATCCCACCGCATAAACAAAACCAGAAACGGAAAGCTTACTGGGGGCTGCGGGGGCTGACGGCACAGTGTCAGCCTAGATCGTCAGTAAACAGCAATCGTTCCTGAACAGCAACAAGACCCCGAACAGCAGAAGACCCCGCGGCCTGGGCCGCGGGGTCTTCTGGAAAATTTTGCAAAAACTAGCGAACGACGACCGCAAGCACGTCGCGAGCCGACAGAACAAGCAGGTCTTCGCCACCGTACTTGACCTCGGTGCCACCGTACTTTGAGTAGATGACCTTGTCGCCCACGGCGATGTCGAGCGGAACGCGGTTGCCGTTATCGTCAATTCGACCGGGGCCGACCGCGACAACTTCGCCCTCCTGGGGCTTCTCTTTCGCGGTATCAGGAATAACCAGACCCGACGCTGTGGTCGTTTCTGCTTCGACCTGCTTGATGACGATTCGATCTTCGAGCGGCTTGATGGACACCGACACGGTTGACCTCTGCTTTCTAGAAAACTTGGGTTAGCACACTCCCTGTGAGAGTGCCAACCCAACTATAGGGCCTCTCTGGCACTCGATCAACGTGAGTGCCAGAAGAATCCGTTATTTTCTCGATTCTCACTGTGCACCGCTACCGTGAAGGAATGGACCAGACCGAGCTCAGAGAACTTTTCTCCACCGACGGTCTCCGACTGCTCGACTCGTTGCCGCCCTACGAATCGAAGGCCGATGTGGTGCGCACTGTGTCAGAGCTGCGCAGGGCTGGCCACTCCGCGACGCTCGTGGCAGCAGTACTCAGTCAGGCAAAACTGCGTCATAAGGCCATGGCAAAATTTGGGCCCTTCGCCAAACGCATGCTGTTCACCGAGGTGGGGCTCGAACAGGCAACCCGACTGGCAGTGGCCGCACACCACGCTGGCCGCTTTGCTAGCGCCGGCGTAACCTGGGTAGCCGATCTAGGCTGCGGAATCGGAGCGGATGCCCTCGCCCTCGCCGCACTAGAGCTGGAGGTCACCGCGGCTGAGCGCGACGAGGTCACCGCAGCAGTCGCCGCCTACAACCTGGCCCCCTGGTCTAACGCCCGCGTTGAGCACGTCGCAGCGAGCGAGATGGATCTCGCCGGAGTCAGCGGGATCTACCTCGACCCGGCGCGACGCGACGGCGCTCGCCGACTCAAGGATCCCGGAGACTGGTCGCCATCCCTCGACTTCGCCTTCGGTCTGGCCGAAAAATATCCGACCGGAATCAAGCTTGGTCCCGGGATTGATCGCGGGCTGATTCCTGAGAATGCTGAGGCACAGTGGGTCTCGGTTGATGGTGATGTGGTCGAACTCGGTCTCTGGTTCGGCTCGCTGGCGCGCCCCGGAATCCGCCGCGCCGCGCTCATGATCACCGACAGCGGCACCTCGGAGTTGACTGCCGAGGCCGACAGCGCTGACGCCGACAGCGGGGCCCTCGGGGAGTTCGTGTACGAGCCAGACGGTGCCGTGATCCGCGCCAGACTGATCGGAGACCTGGCTCGCACGCTGGGCGGAAGGATGCTCGACTCCACGATTGCCTACATCACCTCAGACCGTGCCGTGCCCACCCCCTTCGCCGCCTGCTTTCGCGTGCTCGCCGAGTTCGCACTCGATAAACGCACCCTCAAACGCGAAATCGCAGCCCGA
>JBOFDJ010000085.1:0-1714 GCA_051646885.1 Rhodoglobus sp. | reverse complement strand
GTGGCGAAGTAGTCTCTACCGATTGCTATCGCCCCAGTCAGGCCCGCACCGGCCAGAGCGCTCACCGTGCCGATCCACTCGGGTTTCATGAGCGCCATCATCCGCCTCGCGGGCCTGCTGTGGCTAACCAACAGCCGCGCACGCGCGGTCCTTCTTAGCGTCCGCAGTCGTCCAGGTGCGTTGTAGCCCACATGGTTACCCGATGGGTAGCTCACCTGCGGTGACGTGCTGGGTGAGGGCACGCGCACGCTCGACGATCAGAGAGCGCCGCTGCTCGGCGGCGTGTTGATCCTGATGTTCCGCTGTAGCCGTGACCTGTTCGGAGTGCTTGCGATAGATCACGCCAGGTTCGTCGTGTAGATAGCCAGCAGCGATTGCGCTCGCGGCAACGAGCAAGCCGGTGTCCTCGCTGGTTGGCAGCGCCATCCATCCCCCGAGTTGGACCAGTAGATCGCGTTTGATACTCAATGAGGTCGGGAGGGTCGGTAGATAGCTCCACCCCAACCCTTGCCAGGCCGCTAGAACCCAACCGACAGGGACCAACCCTGGCGTTGGGTCACTATTCGCCCAGCGAGTCACGCTACCGTCGTCATGCAGGTCGAAAGCGGTTGCGGTCGTCCATCCGATATCAGGGTGCTGAAGGTATGCCGTGATGTCGCGCGCAAGGGCTCCGGCCGTCAGTTGGTCGTCAGCATCGAGGTTTCGAATCAAACCGCCCGCCGTGCGCGCCAGCGCCATGTTGCGAGTAGGCCCCGGCCCCGACGGCCGGTTCACCGCAGTCGAGCAGCGCGGGTCACCGCGAATCAGCTCCGGCACGTCCTGATGGCCATCACACTGAATCGCCCATTCCCACTCCCAGTCGTCCGGCATCTCCTGCGCTCGCAAAGATTCGTAGGCGTCCAGCAAGTAGCGCACGGAAGGCGCGTGTAGCGGAGTGACAACCGAGATTCGATTCCGCGTCATGGCGCTCACTTCAGGTAGGTGTGGAATGTGAGGGCGATCCGGTCCGCCGGCCAGGTGTTGTCGGCGACCTCGACGACGTCGCCTCTACCGGTGTACGAGACCTTGCGGTCGATCACGAGCGGCGCACCCGGGAACACGTCGAACTCACGCGCCTCGTCAACTGTCGCCGGCCGCGCAAACACGCGGTCTGTGATTCGGTCCACCTCAATACCCACGGTTGATAGTTGGTGTTGGGTGCCACCGGGCCAGGGCTCTTGGCGTTCGTCCATCAGCAGAGGATTCGCCTCGACGTGTCGCACGAGCAGGTGGGAGACAACCAGCACGAACGGGGCTGCCTCTTCCCTAGCCCTGGTCCAGTAGGTCCGCCGCAGAATCGGCGTAGCCAACTCAACGCCGAAGATCGCCGAGAGATCCGCGTCGGCCTCGGTCCGCTCATAACGGGCAGTAAATGCCAGGTCATCGATATGGAGTCCCGTATCTCGCTCTGACGCGCCCGTGGCTCGACGGTCCTGCTCGCCCAACTGAACACGGTCACGTTCCCACTGGTATCGCTCGGCTGATCGCTCAAGCCGTGCCCGTCGTCCGCGGACAAAAGTTCCCTTGCCCTGGACTCGTTCGATGAACTGCTCTGCCTCAAGCACATCGAGAGCACGCCTCAGGGTGCCGAGACTGACGTTGTAGTCCGCAACCAGTGCGGTCTCGGCTGGCAATCGATCGCCTGGCTTGAGGTCGGCTGACTCTATGCGGTGCC
>JBOFDJ010000084.1:0-4786 GCA_051646885.1 Rhodoglobus sp. | reverse complement strand
GGCGGCTGGGGTGCTGCCCGCACTGCGGGCTCGTGGGCAGCACAACCCGTCCATGCGCATCCTGCGCGCCGACAATCGCCGGCGGCTCATCGAGTTCGACTTCGGCCGGTACGCCGCATCGACCGCCGTGCCGTTCGGGCTGGCCCTCTCCCAGGATGTCACCGAGCGCGTCCTCCTCGATGCCGCGGAAAGCAGCGCGCTGGTCGACGTGCGGTTCGACAGCCCGCTCACCCGGTTCGACGACGACGGCGGCCAGGTCACGGCGTACGTCGGCGACGGAACAGTGTCCGTCGTGGCGCGCTATCTCGTGGGAGCCGACGGTGCCCACAGCGCGGTACGCGAGCAACTCGGATGGATCCTGGAGGGGAAGACCTACCCGACGCGGGCGTTCCTCGCCGATGTCGATGTGGCCGCCGAGGCCGACCTGCGCCGGGGGTGGCTGGCCGATCCGCGGGCTGCCTCCTTCACCTTCGCGGTCCGCTTCGGAGACAGCCAGATCGACGGGAACACCGGTGGCCGGACAGGCGGGCGATGGCGGCTCATCGAGTCCGCGATCCCGGACCACGTCGGTGAGAGCGACTACGCCGAACGGGCTCGGGCACTCACCGAGCGAGTCTTCGGTGCCGGCGCGTGGCGGGGAACGCGCTGGACATCGGCCTATCGCAAGCACGAGCGCCGAGCCCAGCGGTACCACCGCGGTCGGGTCGTGCTTGCCGGCGACGCCGCCCACCTCAACAGCCCGGCCGGAGGGCAGGGGTTGAACACCGGTCTGCAAGACGCCTTCGCGTTGATGTGGCGGCTCGACGAACTCGTGCATGGCCGAGGAGAAGCGCGACAGTTGCTGGGGTCGTACACCGACGAGCGCACGGGCTCGTTCGATGCCGATGTCCGGCCGCTGACCGACGGCATCGAGCGATTCGAGACTCTGCCGGCATGGGCACGACGGATCGTGCTCTCGCTGATCGGTGTGGCCGGCGCAGCCGTGTCCGAGGTGGTCGGTCCGCGAATGTCGATGCTGGAGCCCTCGGCTGCGACCTCGGAACTTCTGCGAGGCCCCTCTCCGGTCGGCCGCCGCATGCCCGACGTGGTGATGCCCGGGCGGCGACGTCTCTTCGAGCTCGTCGGGCCTCGGGGTCTGCTCCTCCATCGTGGCTCGAACGACATCCCTGTCCTCCCGGAGGGGGTCGCCGCGGCAGCGCTGCCCCACGGCCTCCCGCGCCCGTTCGCCGGACACGACCGGCTGTTCGTGCGACCGGACCATCTTGTGGCGCTGGCCGGCGGACCGTCTGACGTGACCGAAGACACGATCCTCCGCGCTCTGGGTACGCGTTCGGCAGTGGCGAGTTATAGTACTTAACTCCGATACAACGAGCCTGGCGGCGCAGTCTTGTCAGACCGACCTACCGCCCGATGAACTGCGCTGCTTGCCGGGTGAGGAACGATTCCTGTCCGATGCGGGCATCCTCCGATTGGGCGAGCCGCGCTAGCTCGGGTTGCAGGGCGGCCTGAGCGGCGGCATCCCCCTCCCCGACTGCCAGTCGGGCGTTGACGAGGGTGGCCTGCACAGCCAGTGGGGCCTGAGCGGCGATGCGGTGGGCGATAGCGAGGCCGCGGCTGTGCTGCTGGCCGTGGGGCACCACCTCCTGCACAAGCCCGATGCGGTGGGCCTCCGCTGCCGAAAAAGTCTCCCCAGTCAGCATCCAGCGCATCGCATTGCCCCAACCGACCGCGCGCGGAAGGCGCATCGTCGCGCCGCCGAAGGGCAGGATGCCGCGGGTCACCTCGATCTGACCGAACACCGTACTGTCAGCGGCGACGGCCACATCGCTGGCCAGTATCAACTCAACACCGAGGGTGAGGCAGGTTCCCTGCACAGCAATAACCACGGGTTTAGTGAGTGCTTCGCCTGATACCCGCCAGGGGTTGATTCCACCCTCGGGAATAATGGTGAGGCCCTCGGGGCCAATCCTGGGGCCGATATCAGCTAGGTCGAGACCGGCAGTGAAGTGGTCACCGTGAGCGAACACCAGGCCGACGCGAAGTTCGGGCTCTCGCTCGAGCAGGCCATAGGCGAGCGCGAGCTCCTGCAGCAGTTGCAGGTCTGCTGCGTTCCGTTTCTGGGAGCGGTTCAGCCCGATCATCAGTACAGGGCCATCACGCTCAGTGGTGACCCTGGATTCGGTGCTGGCAGGAATGTCGACGGTGGGCTCGGTCATGCCATACAGACTAGTCATGCCCCATAGATGCGTCACGACCGCAGTCCACGCGACACTCAGGCTCGGCTGTTCACTTCCTACCGCTCAGGGCCGCGATGATTCTCAGGATTGTCGGCACATCATCAGCTGCCTCCGCTGGTGAGCTCGGGGCAAACTCGGTGATCCCAGCACCGGCCAGCGGGAACCGCCCCAGAACCCCCTTCAGGGTATCGACCAGGGCTGTCGCGCGCACACCAAAAGGTTCAGGGAAGCCGAGCCCTGCGCAGTCGACCGGGTCCAGAACATCCAGATCAATATGCACGTAGACGCGACCTGCCCCGGTGGCTTCCACCGCCGCGATGACCGAATCGGCGTTCATCTTTTCTACCGTGATGCACCGGATCCCGTGCTCGGTGATGTAGGAATCCTCGCCAGCATCGACGGCGCGTGCACCCACCAGCACGACCTGCGAGGGCTGCAACGTCACCGCCGGCACCAGCTGCTCTGGCCCCTCACCCAGCAGGGTGCGCAGAACCATGCCGTGGAATGCCCCTGAGAGGCTGGACTGCGGTGTGTTCAGGTCGGGATGCGCGTCGAACCAGAGCACCGCGACCTCTGCTGTGGCCTCGCCGATGGCATGGCTGATAGCCCCTAGCTCGCTGCCGCAATCCCCGCCGATGATGATCACCGGTCCCGCCGTCTCGCGCAGGGTGTGTGTTAGACGGTCACGGATCAGGGCAACAGAACTCAGCCGATGAACAGCGGTGCCCTGGGCATCACCCGCCTCCAGGGGGATTTCCACTGTGGTGGTTGCTCCCGCCGGCAGGTCATCGCTGATTGCCTGGGCACCGTCAATCAGGCGCATCGCTCGCGACGAACTAGAGCCCTGCCATTGCCCGACGACGACGAAAGTGGCGACCATCTGAGAACCGTAGCGCTCTGCTGTGTCAGCCAGTGTTACTGGCTGATGGCCTGAGGTGCTGCACCGCCAGCTTTGAGGGCAGAGAGTCGAGCCTCCACCTCGGCCTGCGCGGTGAGGTCGTCGAGGCCCTCAAACTGGGCATCGAGACTGGATGCCGCGAGCTCCTGCTGTCCGGCAACCTTCGCCTCTTCGCGGCGGATCTTGTCTTCAAAGCGCCCGAGCTCGCTCGTCGGGTCCATCAGATCGATCGACTTGATGGCATCGAGAACCTGACTTTGAGCCGTTGTCGTTGCCGCCCTGGCAACCAGCTCATCACGCTTGGCAATGAGCTGCGAGAGCCTGGCTTGCATGCCGTCGAGGCCCTTCTTGAGGCTATCGACGGTCGCGGTTTGTGAGGCAATCGTCGGCTGCGCCTGCTTGGCTTCATTCTCTGATGACACCTGGCGTTGCAGCGCAATTTTGGCGAGGTTATCGAATTTATCGGCATCGTTGACCTGACCGGCAGCGCGCAGCTCATCGGCTTTCGTGCTGGCGGCGAGCGCTTTACGACCCCAATCGGCGGCAGCCGCGATGTCTTCAGCGTAATCCTGTTCCATCAGACGCAGGTTGCCGATGGTCTGGGCAACAGCACTCTCGGCCTCGGTGATGTTGCTGGTGAAATCGCGCACCAGCTGGTCAAGAAGCAACCGAGGGTCTTCGGCCTGGTCGATGAGGTTATTGATATTGGCCTTGAGAAGTTGTGAGATGCGACCAAGGATCGATTGCTTTGCCATTCAGAGTGCCTTTCGTGACGTGACCTGTGTGGTGGTAAGCCTCACAAGAACTTACCGCGCGACGGCGAGCCTGACCACTGTTGTCACCGAAGTCTCGGACTAATCTCACCCGATCATGATGGGCGAGGGCGGGCTGGTCACCAGATCCATCTCGGGGGTTTTTTGCGATATCGAGCTGTCGTCATCGGTTGCCATTGGCTCCGCTCGGAAATCAATCACCGCCGAGAGCTCGTAATTCCCTGGTGAGACTGCTGGTAGCGTCTCGCGGAATCCTGCGATGTCATCCTCGATCTCACATCTCGCTGGAGTGAATGCGGCATCGTATTCCCGCGATTCACCCGGTGCGAGATCCACCGCGATGGGTTCTTGCTCTTCCTGCTGTGTGCTGTGCCAGAGCACCGTACCATTCTGCGAGAGGATGACGGTCGGCGCGGGGCTGGCGTAGCCGCTGACCCTGGTCGCGCTGGTGTTGGTCAGCGTCACCGTGCCCGGCACTGCCGCGGTTCCGACCGGTGCGGTGGGGGGAAACGCGACCTCAAGCCGCAGGCCGGAAGCGTTGGGGGTAGCCGTGGCGAGGGGGCCAGCGCAGCGGTTGACCTCCTCGACCGATGCGCGTTTCGCCGGAGAGTCGAGAGCCCCAGCGGGCGCTCCGGCCTCATGGGAGGTGCCGCTACTGTCGGATGCCTGCTGTTGCGCGATCATGGTATTCGGCGTACCCGGCAGCCAGGCCTGCACACCCAGCACTACCAGCCCGGCGGCGGCGAGCACGCTCACCGCTGCGGCGGCAGCCTGCCGGGGTCGGCGGCGGGCGCGGCTTGTGGCAATAATGTGCTGTGTGTTCAGAGTGGTCTGACGCTCGCTCGGCGTGGCGAAGAGAGCACGCAGGTCATCTTCAT
>JBOFDJ010000083.1:0-33870 GCA_051646885.1 Rhodoglobus sp. | reverse complement strand
GAGCAAGACCCCTTCCACTGGCTATGATGGGCTCGAACACTGGAGACGTCGCATAGTTCGGCCGAGTGCACCACCCTGCTAAGGTGGAGAACCCTCACGGGTTCCGAGGGTTCAAATCCCTCCGTCTCCGCTCCCTTTTCCCTGGTCAGACGAACCCGTTTTACGGGCGTGATGGCCCGTTCCCCCTTTTCGACGATTCACGTCAGTCGCTTTTCGTGGGACCCCAGAGGGACCCCGGTTCAGTGTGGTCAGGGCGTCAGTCCTTCGCTGTCGGGCGCTTCGCGGTGCTCGGTGCTGTCGCAGGCTTACGCCGCACAGTCGGTACCGCGTCCACAAAAGCAGGAGACACTGCGCGCGGGGTGAGGCGCTCGAGCTGCGTCACGTGTCGGGGGCTGAGCTCCTCGATACTTGCTACCTCGAGCAGCTTCATAGTGCGGATGATCTGGTCTGACAAAATCTGGATAGTGCGATCCACTCCAGCCCGCCCGCCCGCCATCAGTCCATAAAGATAAGCGCGCCCGATCAGGGTGAACTTCGCCCCGAGGGCTAGGGAAGCAACGATATCTGCGCCGTTCATAATGCCGGTATCGACCATAACCTCGGTATCGTTGCCGATTTCACGGACAACCTCGGGCAGCAGGTGAAACGGGATGGGTGCGCGATCAAGCTGCCGACCGCCGTGGTTGGAGAGCAGAATCCCGTCGACTCCGAGATCGGCAAGCCGTATGGAGTCCTCGACACTCTGAACGCCCTTGACGACTAACTTGCCCGGCCACATCGAGCGGATGATCGCGAGGTCGTCGAAGGTAATCGACGGGTCCATCGCCGAGTCGAGCAGCTCACCGACGGTACCGCCGGTCGACGACAGCGAGGCGAACTCCAGTGGTGGCGTGGTGAGGAAATCAAACCACCACCACGGCCGCGGAATCGCGTTGATGATCGTCCCCACGGTCAGCTGGGGCGGAATCGAGAAGCCGTTGCGCTTATCGCGCAGCCGGGATCCCGCCACCGGGGTGTCGACGGTGAACATAAGAGTGTCGAACCCCGCGGTCGCCGCCCGCTCGACGAGCCCATAGGAGATGTCTCGCTGGCGCATGACATAGAGCTGAAACCAGTTGCGTCCGCTCGGGTTCGCGGCTTTCACTTCCTCAATGGACGACGTGCCCAGGGTGGAGAGGGTGAACGGAATGCCCGCGGCACCGGCGGCGCCAGCCCCAGCGATCTCACCCTCGGTCTGCATGAGCCGGGTGAATCCGGTCGGCGCAATCCCGAATGGCATGGCCGACGAGCCGCCGAGGACCGTGGTCGTCGTGTCGACCGTAGAAACATCACGCAGGATCGATGGATGAAACTGCACATCCTCGAAAGCCTGACGCGCCCGGGCAAGCGATAACTCGCCCTCGGCGGCGCCATCCGTGTAATCGAAGGCAGCCTTGGGGGTGCGGCGCTGGGCGATCGCCCTGAGGTCGCCCATGGTGAGCGCCGAAGCGAGACGACGCTTCTTACCATCAAACTCCGGCTTCTTGAACTGCATCAGTTCGAGCAGGGCCTTGGGGTTAGGGATGCCACGCTTAACCATTGATCGTCCTTGTATCAGATTGTGCGACAGTGTGTGCGGCTCTGAATCTTGTGCGGCTCGCACCGAAGTTTTGGGTGCGCGGTAGATATCGTCGGGGAGAAAATGCGGCTGCTACCAGGGCACGCAACGACTCGAGTGAGCCATCAACGAAGCGATGTGCGCGTGCCTGGATGAGCACATTACCGATTGCCGTGGCCTCCACCGGACCTGCGAGCACGGGCAGGCCGCTGCGATCCGCGGTGAGTTGGCACAGTAGTTCGTTTTGTGAACCGCCGCCCACAAGATGAATCACCGAGACTGTCTTGCCGGAAAGAGCCGAGGCATCCCGCACCGCCTTCGCGAACGCGACCGCGAGACTCTCGATGATGGATCGCACGAACTCGACCGGCGTGCTGGGGGCGACCACACCGCGATCATGACACCACTGCGCGATGCACTCCGGCATATCATCGGGAGCGAGAAACACAGGATCGTCGGCGTCGAACACCGACACCGGAGTCTCAAGCTCACTCGCAGCCTCCAGCAGAGAGACGAGAGAGATCGTCGGGTCGCTGCGCTGCCAGTGGCGCACCGACTCACTCAGCAGCCATAACCCCATAACGTTGTGCAAAAATCGCACGCGACCGTCGACGCCGCCCTCATTGGTGAAGTTCGCTGCACGAGCCGCTTCAGTCAGGACCGGATGCTCAAGCTCGACGCCGACCAAGCCCCAGGTACCACACGAGATGTAGGCGAAATCGTCGGATGCTGCGGGCACCGCCACGACCGCCGACGCCGTGTCGTGCGAGCCCACTGTGGTGACACCGAGACCGGAGCGCGCACCGAGGCGGGAAGCACGCTCGGGCAGCAGCGGGCCGAGCGGGGTGCCGGGATTGACGAGCGGGGGGAAGATCGAACGTGGGAACCCCAACTCGGTGATGAGTGTCTCATTCCACTCGCCGGTCGAGACCGAAAGCAGTCCCGTGGTGGAAGCGTTGGTGCGCTCCGCCACAACACGGCCCGTCAGCCAAAACGCGAACAGATCTGGCACTAATAGGAATGATTCAGCCTCAGCCAGACGCGACTCTGCCGCGAACTGGTAGAGCGTGTTGAAGGGGAGAAACTGTAGCCCATGCGAGGCGTAGAGCCGCACGGCATCAACACGGCCATGCACCCGGTCGACCGCCGGAAGGCTGCGCTCGTCGCGATAGTGAAACGGGATGCCGAGCATCCGTCCATCTGCGATCAGCGCGTAGTCGACCGCCCACGAGTCGATACCGATGCTGGTCACCGAGGGCTCCTCACGGAGCGCAGCAGCGAGACCCTCGAACACATGCTCACGAAGGGCGTCGATGTCCCAGTGCAGTCCGTCAGTGCGAGTTACAGGACCGTTGGGGAAGCGAGCGACGGGGCGCACGCTCAACTCGTTATGGCCGATGTAGCCGAGCATCACCCGCCCACTTGTCGCTCCGAGATCGACCGCCGCGACGGCCTTCATCGCGTCACCGGCTGCCGGGCACACAGCGTTGCCGCGCGCACGCACAGCGGTACCCGCGGGGTGAGACTGCGCCGTGTGGGAGGAGTCATCGGAGGAAGGCCGCCGCTACGCCGGCATCGACGGGGATGTGCAGGCCCGTCGTATGTGATAGGTCGGGCCCGGTGAGAACTGAGACCGCATTGGCAACGTTCTCGGGTAAGACCTCTCGCTTGAGGATGGTACGTTGAGCGTAGAACGCGCCCAGGTCCTGCTCGTCGATGCCGTAGGTTTTCGCCCGGTTCGCGCCCCAACCCGCCGCGAAGATTCCGGAACCACGCACAACACCGTCCGGGTTGATGCCGTTGACCTTCACGCCGTGCTCGCCTAGTTCGACCGCAAGCAGTCGCACCTGATGGGCCTGGTCGGCCTTCGTCGCAGAATACGCGATGTTGTTGGGGCCGGCAAAAACCGAGTTCTTCGATGAGATGTAGATGAGGTCGCCGCCCATACCCTGCTCGATGAGCACGGGCGCGGTAGCCTTCGAGACCAGGAAGGATCCCTTGGCCATGATGTCGTGTTGGAAATCCCAGTCTTTCTCGGTGGTTTCCAGCAGCGGCTTGGAGAGTGAGACGCCGGCATTATTGACAACGATGTCGAGACCACCAAACGCGAGCAGTGCATCCTGAACCATCTGAGTGATCGCGGTCGCATCGGTGACGTCGACCTGGAGGCCGATCGCCACATCACTCGGGTGTGCGGACCCAGCGCCGATCTCGGCAGCAGCCTGCTGGGCTTTGGCGAGATCGAGGTCGGCGATGATCACGCAGGCACCGTCCGCGGCCAAGCGGGTAGCGATGGCCTTGCCAATGCCGGATGCCGCTCCCGTGACCAGGGCGATGCGAGTCGCGTGCGATTTCGGCTTGGGCATGCGGGCCAGCTTTGCCTCCTCAAGCGCCCAGTACTCGATGCGGAACTTCTCCTCGTCAGTGATGGGTGTGTAGGTCGAGATCGCCTCCGCACCGCGCATCACGTTGATCGCGTTGACGTAGAACTCGCCTGCCACGCGCGCAGTCTGCTTGGTGGCACCGTAGCTGAACATCCCTACCCCCGGCACCAGCACAATCAAGGGGTCGGCACCGCGCATAGCGGGCACGCTGGAGCTCTGAGGATCCCGCAACAATCCTGCAGAGCCAGCACTGGACGAGCGAGCGAGGTCGGTCTCAGCACGGTGTGCGTGTTTCTCGTAATATGCGGTGTAGTCGGCCCGGTAGGCCTTGTGCAACTCCGTGAGCCGCTCGATGGATTTCTCGACGGTCGCGGTGGCGGGCACGTCGAGCAGCATCGGCCTAACCTTGGTGCGGAGGAAGTGGTCGGGGCAGCTGGTACCGAGCGCGGCCAGTTGCGGGGCGTTGGCGCTGCTGAGGAAGTCGAGCACGACATCCGAGTCAGTGAAATGCCCCACCATCGGTCGGTCCTGCGAGGCGATCCCACGGATTGTGGCCGCCAGAGCCGCTGCCTTGGCCCGTCGCTCGGCCACGGGGAGCGCCGCATTCTTGGTGACCGTGCGACCGAATGGGGCCTTCTTGCCCCGGGCCGCGATGTAATCCTGGGCCGTGGTGATAATCCACAGGCTGTTCTTCTCGGCCTCCTCAGAAGTCTGGCCCCAGGCGGTGATTCCGTGGCCACCCAGGATACAGCCGATAGCCTTCGGGTTCGCTTGCTTGATCGCCGCGATGTCGAGTCCGAGCTGGAAACCAGGACGCCGCCACGGCACCCACACAACTCGCTCGCCGAAGGCCTTTCTGGTGAGCTTCTCACCGTCCTTGGCGGTTGCGAAGGCGATACCAGAATCGGGATGCAGGTGGTCAACGTGGGCGGCATCCACCAGCCCGTGCATGGCGGTGTCGATCGACGGCGCTGCACCGCCCTTGCCGTGCAGCGTGTAGTCGAATGCTTCGACCATCTCGTCTTCACGATCAACGCCGGGGTAGATCTCAGCGAGGGCGCGGAGGCGATCCAGTCGGAGCACCGCGAGGCCGCTTTCGGTGAGGGTTCCCAGGTCACCACCCGAGCCCTTCACCCACATCAGCTCGACGGGCTCCCCCGTCACCGGATCGGTCTCCGTTCCTTTCGCCGACGTATTGCCCCCGGCGTAGTTCGTCACCCGCGGGTCGGAACCGAGCCGGTGGGAGCGTGCAATCAGTTCGGCAGCAGTGGAGTTAGTCATGGTCTCTCTCGTATCGTGTGGTCTATAGCCGATGCTGGCGGGTCGTGCGCGGCGAGCTAGGCTCCCCAGCCCGCCTGTATTCCGCCAACGCGGTCGGTCGCGATCTGCTGCTGGTATCCGGATGCCACGTAGGCAGCCATCGGGTCGGCCGCAAGCCCGCGCGACTCGCGCCAAGCGGCAAGGTCGCTGCGCACATCCGTGTAGAACGCATCCATGAGGATGCCGTTGGCCCCGAGCACATCGCCGGCATCCTGTGCCTTCTTTAGCGCGTCGGTGTCAACCAGCAGCGCCCGAGCGGTCATCTCCTGCACAGTGAGCACAGAGCGGATCTGGCCGGGGATTTTATCCTCGACGTTGTGGCACTGGTCGAGCATGAAGGCCACATCGCTTTCGGCACCATAGCCGCCGCCCCGCACCACCTCAACGAGGATACGGAACAGCTGGAACGGGTCCGCAGCGCCGACGATGAGGTCGTCATCTGCGTAGAACCGTGAGTTGAAGTCGAAGGATCCGAGCTTCCCGAGGCGCAGGAGTTGCATCACGATGAACTCGATATTGGTACCGGGTGCGTGATGGCCGGTGTCAAGACAGACCAGGGCGCGCTCGCCGAGGGCGGCAACCTGCGCGTAGCTCGTGCCCCAGTCCGGCACATCGGTGTGATAGAAAGCCGGCTCAAAGAACTTGTATTCGAGCACAAGGCGCTGCTCGGCACCGACCCGCTCGTAGATTTTCTGCAGCGCATCGGCGAGCCGATCTTGGCGACCGCGGAGGTCGCCCTGACCAGGGTAGTTAGTGCCGTCGGCGAGCCAAATCTTCAGGTCGCGCGAGCCGGTCGCATCCATGATGTCAATACACTCAAAGTGGTGGTCAATGGCCTTCTGTCGGACAGTAGCATCGGTGTGCGTGAGCGACCCAAACTTGTAGGCGTCATCTTGAAAGGTATTGGAGTTGATCGTGCCAAGCGCGACACCGTGATCGCCCGCAAACTCGCGCAGCGCTACGTAATCGTCGACCTTATCCCACGGGATGTGCAGGGCGACCGTCGGGGACAACGCCGTGTATTTATGCACCTGGGCCGCATCCGCGATTTTTTCCTGCGGGGTGCGCGGAGTGCCCGGCGTGCCGAACACCTTGAAACGGGTTCCCGAGTTACCGAAGGCCCAGGAGGGCAGCTCGATGGCCTGCTCCGCGAGGCGGCGGGAGATGTGGTCAAAGGTAGTCACGTCAGTTCCTTGTCATTGCGGTTGAGCTGCTCGTCAAGATTGAAGACTTCGGCGAGGCGGAGAAAGCCCTGGTCCGCGGGAACATCAAGATTCTCGAAGTTGCCCGCCATGGCTGCCTGCCACTTCGCGTTCACCTCGATGGCAGCCATTCCGTCGAGGGATTCCCGGAGATCATCAGTCTCGAAATAGCCGATAAGTAGGCCGTCCTCACGGAGGAAGAGCGAGTAATTGCGCCACCCCGTGGTGGCGAGCGCGACAAGCATCTCGGGCCAGACGGTGGCGTGGGCCTCTCGATACTGCTCGATGCGGTCTGCCTTGACCTGGAGTTGGAAACACACACGTTCCCGGGGCATATCTGATGCCTTTCACTGGCGGTGCCGATGGCTGGATGGATAGCGATGAGGTGGGGCCGGCCCGGCGGACCGGCCCCGTAATCGTGTCGGTTAGAAGGAGATGTAGTCGTACTCGTCGATGTTCTCGGCGTTGAACTCAAGGAGCTCACCAACGATCACCAGGCCGTCCTTACCCACGGTGTACTCGCCAAGCTTCCCGGCTTCGAAAGTGTCGCCCTCAGCACCGGTGATGGTGCCCTCCAGCAGCGCCTTCCCGGCGTAGGCGGTAAGGTAACCAACCTCGGACGGATCCCACAGGGCGAACGCCTTGACCGTGCCGTCCGCCAGGTATTCCTTCATCTGGCCAGGAAGACCAAGACCCACGAGCGCGACCTTACCCTTGTACTCCGAGGTGGAGAGGTAGCGAGCCGTCGCCGCAATACCGACCGTGGTGGGTGAGATTATGCCCTTCAGGTTGGGGTAAGACTGCAGCAGACCCTGGGCTTCCTGGAACGATTTGGTGTCGTCGTCATCGCCGTAGACGGTGGCAACGAGGTTCCATTCATATTGGTCGTTCGCCGCGATCTCGTCCTTCATGGCGTCGATCCACGCGTTCTGGTTGGGTGCTGCTGCCGTTGCCGACAGGATCGCGATATCACCCGTGCCACCGATCTGATCGAACAGCTGCTTGAGTTGACCGGCCGCAACACCCTCGACCGAGGTCTGGTTGATGAAGAGGTCACGGCATTCAACAGCGGAGTCCGAGTCGAAGGTGATGATCTTTGCCCCACCGTCGCGAGCATCCTTGAGGGCGGGGCACACCGCATCGGGGTCGTTCGGTGACACGGCAATGATCTGCGTGCCGTTCTGAACCTCGGTCTGGATGAACGGAATTTGGCTGTCCGCACCCGCATCGAGCGGGGCAGCCTCGTTGTATGTGAAGCCGAGTTTCTTGGCGGCGTCCTTTCCACCGGACAGTTCGAGGGTGATGTAGGGGTTGTTGAGGTTCTTGGGGATGTAAGTGATCGATGCTCCGTCACTCGACCCTTCACCTCCACCTTGATCGGCCGTTCCACCAGCACATGCTGCGAGAGCAACGGCGACGACCGTACCGGCAGCAGCCAGGGCAAGAACTCGACGCTTCGAGCCCTTCCCACGATTGCGAATCAACTCCATTGTTTTTCCTTCCTTAGTGAATCCGGCACCTGGTGCTAGGCGTCGGTAGTCCCCAGCCTCAGGCTCGGGGAAGTGTCCGCTTAACGCGATTGCTGTACTGACGACGACGGATGGCCGCGAAAACACTGGGGCCGACGACCGAAATGATGAGCAGTGAACCAGTGATGATGATGAGCACGACATCCGGCACCCGCTGGAGGCGCAGGGCGTAGTTGATGACGCTAATGACAAGCACTCCGGCCATGGCACCAACAATGGTGCCGCGGCCACCAAATATCGAGATGCCCCCCAGTAGCACCGCCGCGATCACGGTGAGCTCAAGGCCAGAAGCACTGTCGCTGCGTGCGCTGTAATACAGCGACCAGTAGATACCGACACATCCGCACACGATGCCACTGGCCACGTACAGCCAGAACTTCGACCACGACACTCGGATGCCCACGAAAGTGGCTGCTTCCTTGCTGTAGCCGAGCGCGTAGAGCCCGCGACCGAAGGGCGTGACATGTAGCACCACTGCGAAGATCAGAACGAAGGCGAGCACGATCAGGATGACCACCGGGATCCCCGTAGCACCCAGCTTCATATTGATAAACGCTGGGAACTCCCTCGGATACTGGCTGCTCGACACCGAGTTGTCGCCGATGAACACCAGAGTAAGGCCACGGTATAGCGCGAGCGTGCCGATGGTGACGGCGAGCGACGGCAATCCCACAAAAGCGATGAGCACACCGTTAACCGCACCGGCGACCACGCCCGCGACGAGGGCTACGAGCGCGGCGGTGAAGAATTCCCAGCCTTGCAGCGTGAGGGTACCCATCGTTGCGGTGCTTAGGCCGACGATACTCGCCACCGACAGATCAATCTCGCCGGTGATGACGATGAGGGTCATCGGTAGTGCGATCAGCAGCACTGGCACCGCGTTGAGGAGCAGGTAGCCAAGGGTGACCGGTGAGGCGAAGCGCGGCAGACCGATGCTGGCAATCAGGATGATAACCACAAGAATGGCGACCAGTACCGCATCGCGGGTGAGCAGTCGGGTCAGGAAATTGCCGGATCGGACGACCATGGTCTCAGACATCGCGGGCCTCGCTCACTCTCAGCTTCTTAGCGGTGCGTAGGCTCGCCACTCGGTCGATAATGATGGCGGCCAGGATGAGCACACCCACCACCGCCTGCTGCCAGAACTTGTCGACGCGCAGGGCGGTGAGGGAACTCGTGATCGTGGTCAACAGAAGGGCCCCGATTGCGGCACCGACGACGCTGCCCGAGCCGCCGAAAATGGCGACACCTCCGACGACCGCAGCAGCAACGACATCCAGCTCTAGTCCGGTTCCGGTGGTGGCACCGACGGAGCTAAAGCGGGAGGCATACAGCACACCGCCCAGACCGGCCAGGGCACCGTTGAGCACAAACGCGGTGAAAACTCGACGCTTAATGGGGATTCCAAACAGTTTCGCTGCATCCGGGTCAGAACCAATCGCGTAGAAGTCGCGACCACCGCGGGTTCCCGCAAGCACTACCGCCAGGGCGATCAACACGATGAGCGCGATCAGCGCGATAATCGGGAAGCCCAGCACCGTGTTAACCGACAGGTTGCCGAACTCGATCGGGCGGTCACCGGAGAAGTATTCCTTTCCCCCAGCCCAGGCGTTATTGATCCCACGGTAGATGTAGAGCGTTCCCAGGGTGATGACCAGCGCGGGCACCCCGGCACTAGTCACGAGCAGGCCGTTGATGGCACCCAGCACTACACCAATCGTGACACCGGCCAAGAACACGACAGGGATCGGGATGCCCGGCACCGTCGCGAATAGTGTCCCGGTGAGGAAGCCCGAAAGACCCAGCACCGAACCGACCGAGAGATCAACGTTACGGGTGATGAGCACCACCGCCTGCCCTGTTGCGAGAATCATCACAATCGTCGCGTTGAGCAGTAGATCCTTGATCGATTGGCTCGTGAGGAAGCGTGGGTTCACAAAGTACGTGAGGGCTACCAGGGCTACCAGGGACACCGAAACGGGGATCTCCCGCAGCCTCAAGAACGAGCCCAGGACGGCAAGGGGGCGGCGGGGTGTGATGTTAAGGGAGGTCATAGTGCTGACTCCTGTGCACCGGTCGCAGCGTTCATCACGATCTCAGGGGTGGCATCCGCCCGGTCGATCTCGGCGGCGATGCGCCCCTCGCGCACCACAATGACGCGGTCGGACATCCCGAGCACCTCCGGCAGTTCGGATGAAATCATGACAATCGCGATGCCACGGCCCGCGAGCTCCGAGAGAAGTCGGTGCACCTCGGCCTTGGTGCCAACATCGATACCGCGGGTTGGCTCATCCACGATCAGAAGCTTGGGCTCGGTGGCCAGCCATTTGGCGAGCACAACCTTCTGCTGATTGCCACCCGACAGGGTTGATACTGCCGTGTCAAGCGATCCCTTCACCTGCAGGAGTTTTGTCCAACTGGCCGCTTCGGTGCGCTCGCGACTGCTGCTGATAAGGCCACAGCGCGCCAGGCTGTGGCGGAGTGTCAGAGCGGTGTTTCGGGCGACCGAGAGGTCCATGACCAGGCCTTGTTTACGGCGGTCCTCCGGAACAAAGCCGATGCCCGCGTTGATGGCGGCCATCGGGTTGTGCGGCGGCAGCGGTGTGCCGAGGAGCGTTACCGTACCGGTGTCGTACCGGTCGATACCGAAGATCGCACGGGTGATCTCCGTGCGTCCGGCACCAACCAGACCCGCAAGCCCGACGATCTCACCGGAACGCACCACAAGATCAACATCGCTGAAGACACCGCTGCGACCGAGGCCCGTCACCGTCAACACCACCTCGCCGATCTCAGCATCCTGCTGAGGAAACAGTGTGTCAATACTGCGACCGACCATCTCGCGCACGATCTCTTGCACCGTCACATCGGTGGTGGCGTGAGTGGCGATGAAACGGCCATCACGCATCACGGTGATGCGATCACAGAGGTCGAAGACCTCCTCGAAGCGGTGAGAGATAAAGAGGATGCCAGCGCCCTTGTCGCGCAGTCCGCGAGCGACCGCAAAGAGTCGCTCGACCTCCGCGCCCGACAGCGCCGCTGTGGGCTCATCCATAATGAGCACCCGCGCGTTGAGTGAGATAGCCTTCGCAATCTCGATGATCTGCTGATCGGCAATCGAGAGACCCTCCGCGACGCGATCAGGGTCGATCAGCACACCGAGTTGCGCAAAGAGCGCGCGGGCCTTCTCGCGCATGGCTGATCGACTGATCAGTCCAAAGCGCCCGCGCGGCTGCCGACCGACGAAGATATTCTCGGCGACGGTCAGGTCGGGAAAGAGGGTGGGTTCCTGGTAGATAACCGAGATGCCGGCTGCCTTGCTATCGGCAACCGTGCGAAACGAGACGGGGTTGCCCGAAACGTAAAAATCGCCTGCATCGGGCGTGTAGAGACCGGCCAGGATCTTGACCAGAGTGGATTTACCGGCACCGTTCTCACCAACAAGCGCGTGGATCTCACCAAGCCGGAGCTGAATCGTACCGTCAGCGAGGGCGATGACCGGCCCGAAAGACTTAGCGGCACCGCTGAGTTCAAGGGCAAGCGGCTCCGCGACGAGGGAGGAGCTCTGTGCCGAGGGCTGGGTGCCAGCGGCCGCGTCCGCGGGTATCGACATTGATGGACTTCCTGCCTCGACTCTGAGTAAGCATCGCGATGGGTGTCACGCGATCTGTGTTTCCGACCCGCGTACTACGACCGGAGTCATGACCTGTGTCACGCCCCCTTGTCACGAGACTAATGCGCTTTACATTTTGAATCGTTTCAATATCGGGTATGTCAGAACTATAGGACCTGCCAGCTATCCAGGTCAAGTCACAAATAAGTCACTGAATTTTCGGCCAAGTGCAGCACCGGTGCCACAATCAATGCAACGATAGATCGATTCAATCTGAGGGCGGATTCGAACCTCGAGAAGGGTACAGTCATGGCCGTCGTGAGTGTCCGGGATGTTGCCGAGCGGGCCGGTGTCTCCGTCGGCACGGTCTCCAATGTCATGAACCACCCCGAGAAGGTATCGGCCGCAGCGGCGGCACGCGTGCAGTCCGCGATCAATGAGCTCGGGTTCATCCGCAATGATGCCGCCCGACAACTCAGGGACGGTCGCAGCAAAACCCTCGGCCTCGTCGTACTCGATGTGCGCAACCCATTCTTTACCGATGTGGCACGAGGTGCTGAGGATGCCGCCAGCCGGGCCGGCCTGACCGTCACCCTGGGCAACAGCGACGAGAATACCGAACGCGAGTCGAAGTACCTCGATCTTTTCGAGCAGCAGTCCGTACACGGGGTTCTGATCTCGCCCTACGCAGACATCACCGCTCGTCTGCGGCGGCTACGCCAGCGAGGGATCCCCGCTGTGCTTGTCGACCGAACCTCCGCTGATCTCACGTTCAGCTCGGTCTCCGTCGACGACGTCGCCGGAGGACGCCTCGCGGTTGAGCACCTCATCTCGCAGGGTCGGCGGCGTATCGCATTCATCGGCGGCCCCCTCGAAATCCGCCAGGTCACTGATCGACTCGAGGGAGCTCGTGCTGCCGTTGCCATCAACCCGGATGTCACGCTTGAAGTCATCCCGATGGAAGCATTGAGTGTGCTCGCCGGTCGATCAGCCGGCGCGGGACTCCTTGCCCGAGCGGCAACTGACCGCCCCGATGCCATCTTCGCAGCGAACGATCTGGTCGCCCTGGGAGTTCTGCAAGCCCTGATGATGCAGGGCGGTGGCCTCGACATCCCTCGAGAGATAGCGCTTATTGGCTATGACGACATCGACTTCGCCGCTGCTGCCGTTGTGCCACTGTCATCCATTCGCCAACCGAGCGCGCTCATCGGTCACACCGCCGTCGAGATTCTGCTCGACGAGGCGGCGGACCCTACCACTGCGGCGCGCCAGGTCGTCTTCCAGCCAGAGCTTGTGGTCCGAGCATCCACCCGAATCTGAGGAACGCCGCTCCTGCCCCCGCCGCATACCACCCGCCACCACCACTCGCGCCCACGGGCATGGCGGGCGGGTTGCCGAGCGAGCGAGGCGGAATAGTATCGCGTCGACTAACGTTCAGGGCAGTATGCCACTCACAGGAGAATACGAACCCAGCACCTCTGACTGGGCCCGCGAACAGGCCGAGCTCTACGAAGCGACCGGCGGTGCCGAGGGCGGTGATCTGCGCGGGATGCCCATTATCGTCTTGACAACCGTGGGAGCCAAGTCTGGCAAACTGCGCAAAACCGCGCTCATGCGCGTTGAACACGACGGTGAGTATGCAGTCGTCGCCTCGCTGGGCGGTGCCCCGAAGCATCCGGTGTGGTACTTCAACATCGTCGCGCAGCCCCACGTCGAATTACAGGACGGCCCCAACAAGAGCGATTATCGCGCCCGCGAGGTCACTGGGGACGATAAAGCACTCTGGTGGGACAGGGCAGTTGCCGCATACCCACCATTCGCCGACTATCAGAAGAAGACCGAGCGCACGATCCCGGTCTTTGTGCTCACACCGTATGAGGCTTGAGCACACTCCAGACAGAAAGCGCCAGAACCGGGAATAACGCTACGCGATGCGGCCACTGTTCATGCTCTCTCGACGGCGACCAGCGCGAGCTACTAACACCCAACGGCACGACCGGTCAATCATTCACCTGATCGGCTGGGTGCCCTGATCACAAGCCCCTCGATGATCTGGTCAATCTGGTCTTCGACGGGAAGCCAAGGAAAACCGGTAAGTTCTAGCCGGGCCAACACGAGTCCGTGAAGTGCGGGCCAGAGCACACTCGCAATGGCCACTGAGTCAGCGTCTGGCCGAACGGCAGCAATACTACGGGCAAGTTGGTTGAAGGCGATCTCGCCCGCCGAATCTTCGTATGCCATATCGCCATAGGCATCACCTCTGCTGAACAACAGCTCGTACTCACGCCAGCGCGCGAGCCCGAAACGGAGGTAAGCGCGGCAACGGGCGGATAATTCGTCGCGATGAGTGTGCGGTTGCGGCAGGGCGTCGACAGCCTCGGTCAGGGCAGCAGAGAATTCAGAGAAGCGCCGGGCGACCACTGCAACGAGCAGTTCATCAATGCCAGCGAAATGTGGGTAGATCGCCGGAGCGGTAATCTGCGCCTCCCGGGCGACCGCACGCAGTGACAGTGCGGCGGGCGCGATGCCCCGGGCAAGCAGGCGCACGGCGGATTCCACGATGTCATCACGAAGCCGCGCTCCCTGGCCGGGCGGGTTGCGCTGCCGCGCCCGCGACGCATCCACATTCCCGCTTTGCTCTGCCATATTGACATCTTACTAAACACGTGAATACTTATATGTATACACTTGTTTATACGTGATTTTGGAGTGCACGATGACCCACCTCCCAACAGCAAAAACAGAGGCATGGATGCGCTACACCGTGTTCACCCGTGTCGGCCCACTTGCCGTCTGGGAACGTGGGCATGGTGCTGCTGTCGTGCTGCGGCACGGAATATTCTTCGACCACACGATGTGGGATCACCAGGCCGAGCTGCTGGCGCACAACTACCGAGTGATCGTCATTGATGCTCCCGGCCACGGAGACAGCGGCGATCCATCTCGTGCCTATTCGCTGGCAGACGATGCCCAGGCGACCATCCAGATTCTCGATTTTTTTGGTCTTGATGCCGCTGTTCTGATCGGACACTCCTGGGGCGGAATGAGTGCGGTGCGCACGGCACTGGCCGCGCCTGACCGAGTTCGGGCTCTTGCGCTTATCAATACGCCGCTAGAGTCCAGCTCAATGCTGGGTCGGCTTCGTTATGCGCTACTTTGCGTTCTGATGCTCCTTCTTGGTCTACCGCGCTGGTATAGCGCCCAGATAACGAAGACGATGTTCAGTGATACCTCGCGCCGCAATAACCCAACCCTGACACGCAGTCTTCAACTTCGGCTCGCCGCATCGGCTCGGCTGCCACTGGCGCGCGCCATGGATGCCGTGCTCGTCCGAGCAGACACGGTACTCGATCACCTGGGATCACTCACCCAGCCGGTCATGGTGCTCGCGGGAGACGAAGACTATGTGCTCCCGCAGGCAACCAGAGATGCGCTCGCGAGTCTCGTTTCGCAGGCCAGCATCGCCACTATTGCCGGCAAGCATGTGCTGCCTCTAGAGCAACCGGTCGAGACCGGTCGCCGTCTTGAGCAATTTCTCACAGAAGTAGAGCCCTGATGGAGCGCCTGATGATCACAGGTGCCACGGGATTCATCGGCCGCGCGGTGGTGCGGGCCGCACTGGACTCCGGTATGCAGGTCACCGCGCTAACACGCAACCCCGACAAGCTCCAGCCGAGCCGCGGACTGACAATAATCAGCACTGAGACTACCGACCTTGCCACCCTGCGCCGAGTGCTTCCAGGACACGATGCCGTCATTCACTGCTTGGGAGTGGGTGGCACCGGAACACGCCAACGCACCACCGTTATCTCCGAGGCCACTGCGGTACTGGTGACTGCGATGCTCGACAGTGGGGTGAATCGTCTCGTGGCCCTCTCGAATATCGGGGCCGGATCCAGTGCCCAGCAAGGGGCGTGGATTTATCGGAAAATTATTCGACCAATCGTGATCGGGTTGTTTCTACGCTGGCTCCAGCCCATCATCGATGACAAAAATCGCATGGAACCGATCATTATGGAGAGTGCCCTTGACTGGACTATCGCTCGACTGCCCAATGTGGTCGAGCGTCGTGATCGCCGAAGTTTCCGCCTGAGTCTTGGCTCAGCATCCGTCGGGTTGAGTATCGGCAATACTGACCTCGCAACATTCCTCATTGTCGCTACGAAGACGAGTGCCCTCCATAGAGTCGCGGTGTCGGTCAGCAACTGAGCCGGGCCCACGAGGTCCCGGGGATGGGGTGGGATGCCGCTGCTGTTGCTGTTGCTGTTGCTGACGATATATCGTTAGGTATCGTCGGGCTCGAGTGGCGCGACTCTGAGAGAGGACATCATGGGCGATTCATTTAAAGGCGATAGGTTCGCAAGGAGCCTCGGCAGTGCCAGTGAAAGCTGGCCCGCTTCCGCTGTGTGGGATGTGATGGAGCAGTTACGCGGACAATTCGACCGAAAGGTCGGCACGAGAATGGGGCGCGGTGATGTGCGCGCGGCGGTGCTTGCTTTGCTTGCCGAGAAGCCGATGCACGGATACCAGATCATCCATGAAATCGAAGAACGCAGTAACGGCTCATGGAAGCCGAGTCCGGGCTCGGTATACCCCACGCTTCAACTCCTGGCTGACGAAGGGCTGATCAGCGCCAAGGAATCCAACGGTCGCAAGACATACTCCCTGACCGATGATGGTCGGGCTCAGACCGAGACCACGGCAGATCGTTCTGCACCGTGGGAGACGTCGAACGCCAAGGAAAGCGGACGGACAACCGCTCTCGCCAAAGCCGGAATAGACTTAGCTCAGGCAGCGGCACAGCTTGGTCGCTGCGGTAACCCAGATCAGGTGAAGCAGGGTATTACCGTGCTCGACGAGGCGCGTCGTAAGCTCTATGTGATCCTCGCCCAGGACTGACCGGGTGACCACACCACGTCGGCATCAAGGAGAGTGGATGTCCGACGTAGACACTATGCGCGCCCGCTACCGCAGAATTCTGCGGTTCGCTGCCCGCTATATGGTGCAGACCTGGTGGTACGAGCTGTTTCTTCCACGGCTCGGCCTCACCTGGTGGGCAGCACGCAGCAGACCGGCGAGACTTCAACGCATCGCGCGCCGCTTTCACGTGCTCGCGGTGGATCTGGGGGGTCTCATGATCAAGGTCGGCCAATTCATGTCGTCACGGCTCGACCTGCTGCCACCGGAAATCACCCGGGAGCTTGAGGGCCTGCAAGACGAGGTCCCCCCGGTGCCCTTCCCGGAAATCCGGGCCCTCGCTGAAGCTGAGCTGGGGGTGCCACTGGAGCGCGCTTTCGCGTTCATCGATCCACAACCGCTGGCAGCGGCATCCTTGGGCCAGGTCCACCGCGCCCGGCTTTCGGAATCCGATGCCGCCGAAACAAGCCTGCTCGATGTTGTGGTCAAAGTCCAACGACCGAATATCGACCTGATTGTCGATGTCGATCTCCGCGCCCTGCGCCGCGTTGCGGTATGGCTCAGCCGTGTGCGCCTCATCTCTGATCGCGTCAATATGCCCATCCTGGTCGAAGAGTTCGCCACCACCAGCCTCCAGGAAATCGACTACCTGCATGAGGCGGTGGGCGCTGAGCGGTTCGCTCAGGACTTCGCAGACGATGCCAGGGTACGTGTTCCCGATTTGGTGTGGGAGCGGACAACGCGTCGCGTGCTGACCATGCACGACGTGAGCGCCATCAAAATCAACGATGTCGATTCCCTCAGGGCAGCAGGCATCAACCCCTCCGAGGTTGCGACTGAGTTCGCGGCCGTCATGTTCGATCAGCTCTTCATCCACGGCTATTTTCACGCCGATGCACATCCAGGCAACATCTTTGTCACCCCGCTCGGCGACACCGATAGCTCACAAGGGGTGGGCGCACGGTCCTGGACGTTCACTTTTATCGACTTCGGGATGATGGGCGAAGTGCCCGACACCCTGCGTCGGGGCCTCCGAAAGATTCTGATCGCCGCCGCATCCCGTGACGGTCGGGGCCTGGTCGACGGGATCCGTGAGGTCGGTGTGCTCCTCGAATCCGCTGACACCGCAGAGCTCGAGCGGGCGATGACAAAACTGTTCGCCCGTTTCGGCGGAATGGGTTTCGTCGAGCTGCGGGATGTCGATCCGCGTGAGTTCCGCGTCTTCGCTGACGAATTCGGCGATGTGGTGCGGTCGCTGCCATTTCAGCTACCCGAGAACTTTCTCCTGCTTATTCGGGCACTATCGCTGACCTCGGGAGTGTGCAGCTCACTGGACCCTGATTTCAATATTTGGGATTCAGTCGAGCCGTACTCTGCCCAGTTGATCCGCTCCGAAAGCGGCAACCTCGTACAGGAGTTCGCGCGGAGCGCCCTCTCGGTGACGGGGATCATCGCGCGGCTACCCCAGCGCATCGATAGCCTGACGACCCGGCTTGAAGACGGCAAGCTGACGGTGGAGGCACCCCGGATTGAGCGGCGCCTGATCAGCATCGAACGAACCGGTCGGCAGATTATCTCGGCGATTCTTTTCGGCGCGCTGCTGATCGGTGGCCTTCTGCTTCGAGCCGAGAATGTCGTGGCGGGAACAGTGCTTGTGGTCACCTCCGCGATCCCGTTACTTCACGCCCTCCTTGCCCGAGTAGTTGCCCAACGAGGACCCCTACCCTAAGAGTGCGGACATTGGTGATCGGTCCGAGAGTGCACTTACGCACAGCGACAAATTTCTACTGTGCCCAGGTGCACTCTCGGCGGCATCTCAGGGACCCGCTTGACGGAAATCCGGTCGATGCGACTTCTCGATAACGGCACACACCACGTCGCCCTCTTTCGACTCTACGCGTGCCGCCGGGAAGGTGATCAGACCGCCAACATCGTGCGAGAGAACCCTCCTTGGTCTACGACCAGACTGTGTGAACACCGGCGTACCCGTACCCGACATGATGGGTATCGTCACGATGCCACACTCACCGTGAATGTGTGCGTAAGGTATCACAAAATCCTCCACTGGACTGTTGGTACGAGTACCGTACTCCTCGGACAATTCACTAGGAGAAATGCGCAAAGTATTGACTTAGAACCTCAAAAGAGATATAGCAATTGTGAACCGTCCACAGCCCGCTATCCGCGATTTATCACAAACCTCGCTGTATCGCCCCGGGAGCGAGGGCCAACAACATTTCCGATGAGTTCTGTTCAATTGCCCGTGCTGCAACTGGCTCCAGCATCGGCTTGAGCAAGGGAATCCCGATCTCGAAATCTACGACCAGTTCAACATCGGTGAGACCAGGCTCCACTTCGAAGACTTGCCACCACCCCTCGAATTTTTCCATGTCACCAGAAATTTGCTCGTAGTCGATGCGAAATTGCCGTGGGTCACGAACATCTCTCTCGGTCCAGCGCAGAATCGAGCCCTTCAGTTCAATCTCCCAATCGACTATCGCAACTGTCGCCCCATCGTGATCAATGCTCTCGCTGTGAACAGAAATTGCAGAGACAGACGGCATCCTCGAAGGATAGTTCCGCACATCACAAATGAGGGCCCATGCTTCCTCAGCGGATGCTTTCAACCGTTCCTTGACAATAACACTGGGCATTGAAACTCCTCTATAAATTCGATGAAACCTCATGATAAACAACGGATGAAGCACGGCCAAGGCCACACCTAGCGAACTCAAGCTCCTCATCCCTGAGAAAAGCGGAGGGAGTAAACCGAAGCGTCGATGGCGCGGTGAGACACGCGGTGACCAAGAGCCGCTCCGCCAGCGTCGCGCGGATCATCTCGCCGGCGATGTCCGGCCTGCGACACTGTAAGCCGAGAAAGCTTCCGCGCCCGGTAACTCCCGCAAAAAGCTTCGGCCAGAGATCGACGAGCTCAGCCAATATGGTGCGCAGGCGAACACCAACATCTCCTGCCTGCGCGGGAACATCCTGCGCACTGATGACATCAAGAGACGCCACCATAGCTGCTGAACCCAGCGGGTTTCCTCCGAATGTCGACGTGTGCAACAGCGGATCAAGATCGTACGGCCTAAATGCCTGCGTCGTGGCCACAATCGCTGAGACCGGGATTATCCCGCCGCCGAGCGCCTTTCCCACAGTCATAATGTCAGGGATCACCCCCAGCGGATCGTGTGCCCACATCTCGCCGGTACGACCCAATCCCGACTGAATTTCGTCGAACACCAGGAGAGCTCCGACCTCGTCACAGGCCGCTCTCAGCGCTTGCGCGAATTCTGCCGTCAAGGGATACACGCCACCTTCCCCCTGAACAGGCTCAGCGAACACCGCGGCGGGTTGATTTTCCAGGATCATTGCTGCCGCCCGCTCAGAATTATCGCGGGGCAATCGAATAACGTCGTCGAGCAAAGGGCCAAGGCTCTTCCGAAAGACTGCTGAATCAGTGAGGCTCAGAGCTCCCATTGTCTTACCGTGGAAGGAGCTCTCTAGGTGCGCTAGCGATGTACGCCCCGTAGAAGCACGGGCAAGTTTTAGCGCCGCTTCTACGGCCTCAGCACCACTGTTGAGCACCATCACCTTGGTCAAACCGGGAGGAGCTACGGCGGAGAGCGCCGCAGGAGCGGCGGCAGAAATCATGCTCGGGAAGGATCGACTGCTGCCGGGAAGGCGCTCAAGTTGATCACGAACGGCGGACACAACCTGACTATGTGAGTGCCCCAGGAGGAATACACCATACGAACCAAGGTCGAGAAACTCGCTCCCGGACCGTGTCGTTATCCATGCTCCCTTGGATGATTCTTCAACGTCCGTGGCACCGATCATGGAGTAGAGAAGTGAGCGCCCGGAGGACTGATGCAATCGCGTCAGATCGTGCACGTCCCGATCAGTGAGATTGTTGTCATCGCTCATCGTCTTCTCCAATCCATGGTTGCGCAATCCGACCAGCACGCTGCGGGCGATCCTGAGCCCAACGTTCTCCTAGTAGAGGCAGCACGGCATCAAGCGATTCCACCTTCCACGTGATGTCCGATGAACCTGTTCCTGAGAGGTACGGAATGAACTGGCTGAGAAGCTCAATCGTGTGAAGTTGACGATTGGTCAGATGCGGGCGAGCGAACGGCAAGTAAAAACGGTCCCAAGCGTCCTGAGAGACGAATGTTGGTGCCCGCACCGGAGAAAGCCCGTTCTCCTGTCGCCAACGGTTCACTCCCTGTAAGCACATTCCGATGGCCGCTTCGCTCGGAACCGCATCCAGGCCACTGCCGAGGATCTCTATCTGTGTTGTTGAGGGACGCCCAGCGTCAAGGGCTGCGAGCGTACACCTCGCGACATCGCAAGAACTTACCAGGTCCTGCGGAAGATCCGCGCTTCCGACAATGGCCGGGAGCGCACCGGAGACTACCGCCTGAAGAATCGTGTAGAGCCCGTTGAAGCGAGCGATGGATCCATCCCGTCTGCGACCGACAACAAGGGGAGGACGAATGATCGTGCATCCATCAAACAGGGAGTCGACCACTCTTTCAGAACCGGCTTTCGACCATTCGTATGTATTGCGATAGTCCTCGAGATTTTCGGAAGCAGTATCTCCTCGGTGACCCACGGCGTACTTTGTTGAGATATGAACAAGGTGTGTGCCCGGTTGAACAACCTGTTCGAGGGAATACACAGTATCGACGTTCGACGTCCACGCTTCTTCAGGATCGAGGTTCCAACGCGGTCTCGCAGCGGCATGGATAACGACATCCCATGGTCTGATCAACTGAGATGGGGGATCCTCCGAGCCCATCTTCCATCCGATAGTGGTATTACCTCCGCGAGCTGATACACCAACCACATCCCAACCTGCTTCTCGAGCTTGCTCCGCGATTTCGTGACCAACTGCACCAGAAGCTCCTGTCACCAGCATTGACCCACGGCTCATCGTGACGTCGCCTGTTCGGTCATCAACAATGTCCCATCAATATCAACCCGGTCCCTTATTCAGATCACAGCAGCGAAAGCTGACAGGTGTACAGCATAAACACCAATTGACTAAGGACGATGCCACGCCCAGCAACCAACGAACCTAATGAGGCCCACTGATGAACTTTCTCCGACAGAATCACCTGCCCTCAGACCGCTTCGACTATCAGAAAGTTCTGTACCCAGACGCCCGAATAGCGCAGATATCCGCTCCACGGAAAGCGGATCCGTCACGAATCGTGCAGTGTCATCGCGGGCTGCGGGTGTGGAATCTTCCCCTCAGTACCGTGCTCGAATGCACCCGCTGCATCACCGCCCATAACGGTCTCGGCACCGCAGCGTACTATGGGCATGAGCTAAGGAGGGTTCGTGCCGAAATCCACCGTACTGCGCAGCAACCATAGCTATAAGGATGCTCAGGGTGTCCTCATCCATTACTACGCGTGGAAGGCCCGTCGACCGAAAGCAATTCTGCAGCTCGTGCACGGACTGGGGGAGCATGCACTGCGCTACGACTACCTTGCGTGCGCGCTCACCGCTGCGGGGTACACGGTGTACGCCGATGATCACCGCGGCCACGGTGCCACCGGTATGCAGCAATACGGCGGCGATGCCTCACAGTTAGGGAAGCTGGGGCCCGGTGGTCTCCGGGCAACCATCGAGGCCATACGCCAGCTCTCCGCCCTGGCACGACAGCAGAACCCCGGCCTGCCGCTCGTTCTGTTAGGGCATTCCTGGGGTTCGCTCATGGTCCAGAAAATTCTCAACACGCACTCTGCCGACTACGAAGCAGTGGTCCTCACCGGAACGGCCTATCGCACTCCTCGATGGATGAACGGCGGAGACTTGGCAGCGCGGCATCGCCACCTGGGCCCAACCGGGTACGACTGGTTATCGCGCGACCCGGAGATCCAGCGAGCTTTCGCGGATGACCCGCTGACCTTCGATGCCGATGTGCTGAAGCTGTTCGGCCTGGTCGACGGCCTACGCCTGCTCGGTCGCCCAGCGAAAAACGTGGAGCGTGACATCCCGCTGCTCATCATGATCGGCAGCGATGATGCGCTGGGGGGCGAGTCGAGCATCGAGAAGCTCGCGGACGCCTACATCCGTCGCTCCGGCCTATCAGATGTGGTGGCGGTGATCTATCCTGACGCCCGTCACGAGGTCTTCAACGAAACGAACCGTGACGAGGTCAACTCTGATCTGGTCGCCTGGCTCGACGCCCGCCTGGCCGCCGCCACCTGAGCGCCGCGATAGAGCTCGCGAACCTCCTCAACGAACTGCTCAAGCCCGTCGTCGGGGTGGAAAAACACATGCCGCCAGCGCACGAGATGA
Organism: Rhodoglobus sp.; assembly: GCA_051646885.1. Taxonomy (GTDB): domain Bacteria; phylum Actinomycetota; class Actinomycetes; order Actinomycetales; family Microbacteriaceae; genus Rhodoglobus. Next base: position 10,993 of record JBOFDJ010000083.1, on the reverse strand, counting down.
TGTCGCCCAACTCCCGGTCGCGTGTAGAGCTTGCCGAACTCGATGGCATCCAGCGCGTCGGGGAGGCGCGTCTCGGTCTCCTGCCAGAGTTGCTCCATCCCGGTGAGCCGATATTCGACGAAGTCTTTGGCATAGGCAACTGCGGACGGATGCCGCAGATTCGCTTTGCCAAAGCGAAGATCGAAAGAACAAAGCTGATCGTCGGTTTTCCGCGCAAACCGTTTCAGCAGAACCTTCGAGATCAGGTGCTGCTTGCGCGGCGACTGGTCTCGCGCGATGTCGATTACCTCACCCCATATACGTCGGCCCGGTGAGCGATCCGCACGACCAAGAGGATACCCGCGCCCTCATCGAGGGAGAAAAGAACGCGGTAATCGCCACGCCGAGCCGCGCGCAACCCTTCTAGCTCGCTGCGCAGCGGCTTAATCATACGCAGGGGATTGGCCGGGAGGGTGACAGTGACAAACTCGACGATAGCGAGCGCAATGCGCGGAGGGAGACGATCAAGCCCCCGAATCGCGCTGGGGGCAAGCTGGACATCCCAGCTCACGAGTCAGGACGGGCGTATCGAGCGCGAAGCTCCCTCGCGCCGACCGTCTTACCCTCGTCAAGGGCCTGTCGACTTTCTGTCAGATCCTCACGGATGCCGGGTTGTGAAAGCCAGAATAGAGTCTCGTGCAGCGAGGCGAGGTCGTCTTCACTCATCAGCACCGCAGCGCTGTGTCCATGCCGCGTGATTCGGATAATTTCGTGCTCACGCCCGGCTTCGTCGACGAGCGCTGAGAGTTTGTCTTTTGCTTCGCTCAACGCTACGGTTTTCACGGCTATATTCTGGCCCAACTATTAGCCTTTGCATGGCCTATATTCTGAAGCGGATGGCGATGCAGTGCACCCGACGACACTGTCGCCGCCATGACTGGTGGATAGCTGCGTCAATTTAGATTGCTCGCCACACAAGATCTACGTCGCACTGCTGAAAAACGCGCCCTCGCTTCGCAGCACTTCGACAGCCGGGCCGTAATACACTGTGGGGGTGGAACCGTGGGTCGTCATTCTCATCATTGTGGGCGTTTGCGCATTTTTTTACCTTGCGGATCGCTTCGGTCTGATCGACCTCAGCAATAAGAGCAAGTCGACCGGTCACGGTGGTGGCATTGCGGGAATCGGTGACGAAATTTTTCACCCCACCCGCCACGAAGCTCAGGTCGAAATGGATCGGCAGTCAATCCTTCCGGCACCGGCACCACTTCCCGGCGATGGCGATTTCGGCATCTACGACGGTCGGGTCAATGTTGATCTTGCCCATCGCGGAAAGCACTACAAGACCGAAGACTAGGGTAACGGGTCACGCAAACCCACTGTTCCAGGGCGTCAATTAGCGGGAAGGCTGCGGGCCGCAATGATGCGAGCGTAGGCGAGGGCGCTGTCTTTGAGTGTTCGTTGCTGAGTATCGAAATCAACCCGCACGATCCCGAAGCGTTGGCTGTATCCCCAAGCCCACTCGAAGTTGTCCATCAGTGACCAGTAAAAATAGCCACCCACCGAAACTCCGGCATCGACCGCGTCCAGAACTGCAGCAAGGTGGGCCTGAAGAAAGGCCACCCGTGGTGTGTCGTGGATGGCGCCCTCGGTGAGGCTGTCATCGTAGGCTGCCCCATTCTCGGTGATCACCACCTCGATTCCCGCCGGGCCCGTGTATTCCTCGTGCACCCGACGGAGCAGGCGGCTCAGCCCCTCCGGCTGCACCTCCCACCCCATGGCGGTGGTGGGCAGTCCGCGCCCGTGCCAGTGCACGCCATCCGCCGCCGGAAACGGGGAACGCTTCGGTCGGGTGGATGGCGCTGCGCTCGACAGCGCAGCGTGCGCGGGCCGGGAGCTCACCATCTCGCCGTGGTAATAGTTCACCCCCAGCGAGTGGATGGGCGCGCTGATGATCTCGAGATCGCCCGGCTGCACGTGCCTCTCAAACCCGAGGTGCGCGACATCCTCCAGCACATCTGCGGGGTAGACGCCTCGAAAGATCGGATCCAGAAAAAACCGGTTTAACTGGCCGTCAATGCGCCGGGCAGCCTCCTGATCGTCGGGGTCATCAGGATCAACCGGGTCAACCAGCGCGAGATTGAGAGCGATGCTGAGCCTGGCGGCGGGGTCGCTGGAGGCAAGCTCTGAGGCGGTGAGTCCGTGAGCCAACAGCAGGTTGTGGGCAGCGGCGAGACCGGCGGGCGGCTCGTGTCGACCCGGAGCATGCTCGCCGCCGATGTAGCCGAGAAACGAGGAGCACCACGGTTCGTTGAGCGTCGTCCACGAGTTAGCGCGGTCGCCCAGTGCGCTATGCACGGCAAGCGCGTAGTCGCGGAACCGGTATGCGGTGTCACGATTCACCCAGCCGCCGTGCTCCTCGATGGCCTGGGGAAGATCCCAGTGGTAGAGCGTCAGCCAGGGAGCGATGTCCTGCTCCAGCAGTTCGTCAACAAGACGAGAGTAGAAATCGAGGCCTTTCGGGTTGAGCCTGCCCCCGTCGGGTTGCACCCGTGACCAGGAGGTCGAGAAACGGTAGGCCTGGAGACCGAGAGTTTTCATCATCGATACATCGTCGCGGTACCGCCGGTAGTGGTCGCAGGCGGTGTCACCGTTGTCTCCCGCAACCACCGCGCCGGGCAGGCGGCAGAACACATCCCAGATCGAATCGGTGCGCCCATCCTCATGAGCGGAGCCCTCGATCTGGTAGGCAGCAGTGGCCGCTCCAAAGACAAAATTTGCGGGGAAACTTCGCGGCGTGAGCTGCTCGTCTGGCTGTCGAGCGCGGGGAGTGTGGTGAGCGTCGAACACGAGCGCTATTCTCTCATCGGCAGCACAGCCGCTGGTGGTGGTTACCGGCCGGGGTCGGGGCGTTTGTCTTGGGTGATGTGACCACGGACCCGCTGCGCCGCGGGACTGGGTACCGCCGCAGACCCCATCTCGCCACCCTCTACAGTCCCCGCCGGCAACCCGGATCGGGTAGAACCCGCATGCGACTTCACAGCACCCACCCCAAAAACAGACCCTCGCAACAGATCTTTCTCCCACGAACCCACAGCCGGCGTCGTGCCAATCGCGTCCACCGTCGTGCGATACACCCGATAACGTTCCACCACCACACACTCCTCCGCGAAAGTGCGGGCCACCGCCTCAGATTTCGACTCACCCCCCGGGCCAGCAAAAACATCACGCGTGTATTCACTCGGAACCCAACGACCACCCAGCTCGCCACGGCCCTCAACAGCATCAACATACGACTGCTGCCACCGCTTCGCGATCCGCGCCTCAGAGATCCCATACGGAACCTCAACATTGACAACCTCAACCCGGTAGCCCGCCGCGGCCAATTGCCGCCCCCACCGATCCGCCGACTCCTGCGAAGACAGCACCGTGTCCACAACAATATTCACCCCCTCGTGGATCGCCGCCGCCCGCATCCGATCCGCCAATATCGACGATTCCTCATGGACTAACGAGGCCAACTCCAGCGGGAAAAACTTCTCCCCACCCGCCTCGCGATCCCGAATCTGTGGCGGCTTGATCACCGTTTCGTAGGAACCATCCCTCATGGCATCCCGCAACAATGCCACCTTGAAATCATCAGCATCAATCACCAGAAACTCGTCACGCCGACTACCCAAAACCTCCCCCAGCACCGTGCTCTTCCCGGCGCCGGGGGGACCGGCCAACACAATAGCCTCACGACCACCCGGCACCCCACCCACCAAACGCTCAGCCACCAAACGGTTATGCAGCCGCCTGCGCGCAGGCTCAGGCTTCCCCTCGTCCGAGCCGCGCTGAATGAACCACTCAGGGTTTCGTACCGTCGCATTCGGCGCATTTTTCGCCAACACCCCACCCGGCTTCGACAACTCCACCACCAATCGACGATGCCCCTCAACCGCATCCCAATCCACTACGGCATCACCCCCTTCTCCCTGGCCCTGAGAAGATAGTCATACACTTCATCGTCAATCAGATCATCATCGAACGCCTGCCCCACATCATCAAATGATCCCGGAGTCGAGAACCGTAAATCATCAAAATAATCATGCTCACGCACCTCACGAGGAACAAACTCCCACCGCGTCAACTCCTCAATAAGCTCCTCCCGCGTCAACCGCCCCACCGAAAACCGCATACACAACTCATACGAATCAGCGCCCGAAAAACCTTCACGACACGGCGCAACCTTCTGCGCCGCCTTCACCAGTTTCACCACAGTCAACGGATCTGTTCGTAGCGCCCTCGACAACTGCCGCACAGAAAACCCCAAGCCCACCAAGCGCAACAACTCCCGCGAAAAATCAAGCTCAGCCACCTCCACCCGATTCCGCAACCCCCGCACAACCCCACCCTCTGCCGCCACATCAGCCACCACAACCACACCTTTCTCTCCAGCAAACCGTCATACCCAACGGTACCTGCACCCCCATAAGGCACGATCTACCTCTCGTTTGGATCCGACACCGGCCACGGCGACGGCCCCGTGAAAACTCCCTCACGAACCTGAAGGTACTCAAAGCCCTTGACTATCCAATATTCAACGTCGTTTTGAGACGCTCCAAGCCGTGTCGCGATCACGGGTTTTGAAATGGAGTTGGAGACCCGGGCAACGACGGTCAAGAAATCATTACTCCTGCGGTCTGGACTCGCGCTAATTCGAGTGAGTTCAGACTCCGCATCCACTAGCTGTATGCGGGCATCAGGGAAGAGACCCGGCGGGGGCGCCACATACGGCAGCGGATCACCCTTCTTTGACCGATTCTCATCATCTTCAGCACTACCTGCGAAAGGGCCCTCCGGGTCCATCAGTACGTTCATGTGATAGTCGGCGTGATCGCGCCACCACACACTCATACCGGTAGCCGCATCGTGCCGAAGCCTCTCCCAGGACCGCCACAGGGCGTCAAGACGAATCACCGCCTCTTCGTACTCCCACCATTTACCTGCCCACAACCGATTTCTGCCATCGATCCGTCTCCGGTAGACAAAGACCAGATATTCCCGCACGAATTCATCCACGGATCCGAAGTACAAATCTGACACCCAGCGGCACCCCTCAGGTACGTCACTACCAGGAGGTTTCGATTCGGTCCCTCTTTCACCGTGCCAATCGATCATGGCTGTCCTTTCTACGGCGCGCACGCTGCGGGTTATGCTCTGCAGATCATTCTTTCACTTGCTGTGAGCAGCCAACGAGACGCTGCTGAACTCGCGGGCGGATCTGCGATCACTCCAGCGACTGGTCTGTGGTAGCGCCCGGTGCGGCAGGCGGGCGGCACCGGCTGCAGCGCCGAGCATTACACGATCTCTTTCAGGAAAAATCCGAAAGCCTGCACGCCGGTGGACTGCACGCCTGACGCGGTGATCGCGACCTTCACGACGCGGCGAAGGGTAGGCAGCGGGGCTACCCGAGCTGGGCAACACCGCTTTCGGTCGCAGCGGGTAGAGTTGAGTATGGAGGAATTGTGGATGCGATAACCAATGCAGTGCCAGCTACGCGAAATCCGATGGTTTACGACATCATGCGCGAGGCGGCCAACTGGTTGCAGGGTGAGTATCTAGCGCGCGAGCGGGAAGCGCACAGCGCAGACGAGCAGCAACGTTGGCGTGATGCTCAGTACCGCGTTGATGATGAGGTGCGGGCTATCGACCCCCGCGACCAGGATGTGGTGCGGGCCAAGACCGCCGAATTCACGCGGCTGCGCGAGGCCCTTGCGCCGCTGGCAGAATGACCGAACTTAGCGCCGAGCAGCTGCACTCGATCTTCGAGACCGCAATCCGACCAAAGTATGACCGGCTGGTCACTGTCTCGTCGAGGCGCCCGACCTTTGTGCTCATCGGCGGGCAGCCGGGAGCGGGTAAGACGGAATCGGTCGCCGCTGCGCGGTTGAGCGTACCGGATGCTATTGAGGTCATCGGAGACGACTTACGACGATTCCACCCAGCGTTCCCCGAGTTAATGCGCACTGACCCGCTGCGAATGCCCGATGCGACCCAGCAAGCCGCAAACGCGTGGGTGCATAAGTCGCTGGATTATCTGTGCGAGCGCAATGCGAGCGTGCTGATGGAGACAACCCTGCGCAACCCCGAGGCGGTACAGAACACGCTCGGGCATTTTCGGAGCGCAGGCTACGAGGTCGAGCTGCGCGTGCTGGCAGTGCCCGAGACGCTGTCACGACTGGGGACGGTTGAACGGTATGTCGGGCAGGTGGAGCGTGAGGGAGCCGGGCGTTGGGCTCCGGCAGTGGTGCATGACGCGGCGTACGAGCGGATGCCGGAGAGCATCACGCGAGCCATTAACGGCGGCCTCGTAGATCGGGTGACCGTGCAGCAACGCGATGATGTCACACTGCTTGACGCGACAGTGGCAAAAACCGACGTGCATGCCGCGCACAATGCTATGGATGCCCTCACTGGCGGGCGAAAGATCGAAGCGATGACACCGGGCCAGGCGAGCGCGTGGCTACGCGGGGTGGAGCGGGCCGCGACGTTCATGGTTCACGAACCCCAGGCTGTTAATGACGATATTGTGCGCACAATCCAAAAGCTTGGCGCAGATGCGCCCACGGTTGCCGGCGCTGCGCACCCCGATGACGCGCAACGTCGGCAGGAAGCAGCGGCGCGGATCGACCGTCTCGTGGCGCAAACGGGCGAGGCGGAAGCCGCGCGACAACCTCAAACGCACATTCTCCAGTTACCCGGCACTAAAAACCGAGCGCCGTACCGTGCATCGTTCCCGAGGTCAGCTGGGGCGGTTATCCCATCAGACACCGAAACCGGCTCCAAGAACAGTCGGCTCCCGACTGCAGTCCGAGGCTCTGATGTTGGGCGGGATTGATCGATGACGCTACCGCGCTCGAACTGCGAGAATGGAAGCGACGACAAAGGATGGGCTCATGGCATACAAGGGAACCGTGCTCACAGTTGGCGCGATGCTAGAGCGCGCTCAGGCCGCGCCTGAGCCGGCACCGCGCGCAGATGTGGGGCTGCGCCACGAGGCAGCCACAACCGCGCTGCGCTGCGCTGCGCTGCTCACTCAGGGCGACGGCCTCGATGAATGCTGGCGCTTCGGAATCGTGCAAACCCTCGACGACTACAACTCAACCCTGCGGCGCGGCGGTGCCCAGCTCGCGGCGCAGGTATTTGCTGCTGAGCCAGCCCACACCGGCTCGGCTGAGATTGACGCAGGATTCGCCGCACTCGCTGAACACTTAGCACACCGTGACGGATGGAACGTGCCCAGCTGGGCGGTCGACCCCGCCCGCTCGGTCAAGCACTGGTACCCCGATGTTCCCCGCATCTTCTATGCTGACGCAGAGCGAGAGAGCCCTAACGCATTCCGCAGCCGTGGCATCTACATCACCGACAAGACGTTAAAGCGCGCATGAGCAACCACGGCGAAGAGCTCAACGCCGAGCACTTGCACAAGCTCTTTCAAGAGCTATCCGAAAGCCTACAGACCCGTGGACTGCACGCTCAGATTTTTGTCGTCGGCGGCGCGGCAATGGCACTCGCCTATGACCGGCAGAGAATGACTCGCGACGTCGACGCACTGTTCGAACCCGCGTCCGAGGTGCGTGATATTGCCGCAGAAATGGCTGATAGTCACGGCCTCGAACCAGACTGGCTTAACGACGGCGCGAAGGGCTTTATGCCCGCAACCGACGAACACCCACGGACTGTGTTTGAGTCAGACTCGATGCTCGTGCAAGTGCCGTCGCCCGAGTACTTGCTCGCGATGAAGCTGCACGCTTCGCGCGGTGAGCGTGACCTGAACGACGCGGCGATACTCTACAACAAGGCAAGGTACATCAAGCCACAGGAAGGCATCGACCTACTCAGGCGCAGTTACCCAAGCTCGATGTTGTTGCCGAAACACCGCTATGTTGTCGAAGAGGTCGCGGAACGCGCCGAGGCACTGCGCGAGCTTCAGCAGACGGGACGGCGGCTGCCGACGCGCGATCACAGCGCGAGGCAGGCAGCAAAGCTATCCGAGCTGGGCGATGGCGCACGACAGTACCGAGCGCAGCAGGGGCGAGGGAGTGGTCTCGCCCGCTGATGCGACCACGGCACGTGCGTGCCCGCCTGCGCCTCTTCACTCACCGTTCTCAACATCGTCGGCGATAGCTGCGGCTTCTTCTGCTTCCACAATTGTGCGGGCTGCTTGGGGGTCGTGGGCGGCGATGGATTCTTTGACGTGTTTGGCGTGGGGTCCGGTCATCCAGGGTTGGGTGCGGATCAGGGTGGGGCGGTTGCCGGAGGACAGTACCACGGCGCGTCCTTTGGGTAGTGCTGCGAGGTCGTCGACGCCGAGGATGCGTTCGCGGTGTAGTTGGTGGTTGACGCTGCGTCCGCCGCGACCGGATGACACTGATGAGGATCGGCGGTCGAAGTCGCCGATGAGTTTGGAGAGTTGTTCGAGGAATGCGTCTTCGGCTACGCCGCCGCCGTAGACCTTGATGTTGGAGGCGCTCCAGAGTTTGCGCATTCCGGATTCGCCCCACACATCGACACCCTGTGACCAGGATTGCAGGATGGTCATGAGGATGATTCCGCGGGATCCGTAGTGGCTGTAGAGGTTGGGGAGCTCGCGCCAGCGGCAGACATTCGCTGCTTCGTCGAGGACGCCCAGCAGTGGCACGGTGAGTCGACCACCAGCCGAGGCGGCGGCCAGTTCTTCTGCGGCTTCGACGACCGCGACGGTGAGTGCGGTGACGAGTGGTCCGGCGGTGCCGCGGCCTTCTTTGGAGAGTGAGTAGAGTGTGCCGCCGTCGCGCACGAATGTGGCGGGGTCGAAGTGGGGTCGGCGGTCGTCAGGGTTGCCGCCGATGGGGTTGACCCAGTGCGCTACCTGTCGGTTGGTGAGGCATGAGGCCATTTGTTGCGCGGTGCCGTAGACGCCACCTCGCTGTTTATCGGGGGCGTTGATGACGCCGCGCACTTGGTCGGCGGTGAGCGTGAATCCATGCTCACGCAGGATGTCGACGGGTTCTTCCTCTGTTGGCCTGGTCAGCCATGAGTACACCTCGGTGATCGGTCGTTGATCGAGGGCAGCGGCAAGGAGGAGACCCGCGAGCAGGTCCTGGCCGGCGGGGTCGAAGTAGGCGTCTGTTTTCGCTTCCGAATCGCGCGAGCCCGAAGCGAAGTGATCGGCCAGTCTGGCTGCTTTGACTTCATCGGTGACGTAGCTGAGGGGGTTCCACCACCAGGTGGGGGGTTCGAGCACGATTGCTTGCGGGTCGAATACCCACACCGGGCCGACCGCGGCGCGGATGTCTCTGGTGGCGTCGACGACATCTCGCTTATTGGAGGTGACGAGCACGCCACCGGGCGCATCGAGGATCGCTGGCACGGCACGGCTTGTCGTTTTCCCGGTGCGGGGCCCCCAGATATCGATGTGCATGTCTTCCCAGGTTCCAAACAGCGGGGCATTGCCGAGTGTTGTGCCAATCGGCACCCCCATGCTGCCGCGGACGCCGAGGCGTTCGGCCTGTCTGGCGGCGTTCTCTTTGCTCAGTCCTTCGATATCGCGGCTGCGGCCCATATATGTTGCTGCGCGATCAACCCGGGTGTGACGCTTTCGATAGCGGATGTATGCAATAAAACCCAGGGATCCGAGGGCAAGGATGACGGCAACCAGGGCGACGCTCACCCAGGTGCTCGCTGCGGGCCAGGCCAGATCACCGCTGACGGTTTGGAACAGAACTCGGAAAGGGTCCGCTGAAACGCCGCCGCCGCCGTCAATGGTGTGGCCGAGGTGCTGGGCCACATTCACCACACCGAGCACGGTGAGCACGAGGGTGATCCCGATCAGCAGCAGTAGCGTCTCGGTGGAGAACCCGCCCGGATCGCGGCGGCGGTTATTGGGCTGGTTCATGACGCCAGCTCGTCGCGCCCCTCGACGGGCTCGCTTGCCTCGGGTGTGGCTGCTTCGGGCTCGCCCTCGCTGGGCGCGGCGGCGACCGGCGTAGGATGCTGGCCGACGCGAGATTGTTCGTGCCAGCGTTGGTTGGTGTCGCGGATGGATCTCTCCGCGGCGGTCAGGGTGACTTCTACCGGGATACCCGGGCGGGTACCGACCTTCACCAGAAATTTGCCGCGACCCGGCGGGTCGACCTCGCGACCGGTAGCGGCATCCCACGCGGGTGGGTCTTGCCAGCCGGTGAGCATGTCCTGTTCTGCGACCGAGAATGGCACCACTTTGGTGAGTTCGGGCATTTCGGTGAAGGGCAGACCACCGCAGATCACCATGCCGGACCGTTCGACGAATCCTTTCGCCTTCAGACGATCTTCTTCCGCCAGCGCGTTGAGGTCGGCCATGGTGTGCGAGATCATGGCGGTTCCGACACCGACTTGGCGGTTCAGTCGGGTGAGGAAGTCGACCCGATCAACGATGCCGTTACCGGCGCGCAGCGCACGCCACAACTCGTCCATGATGACGAAGTAATGTCGTCGTGGTTCGAGTCCGGCATCCGCAAGAACGTTCGCGATGTTGACGGTGGCGAAACCATTCGACCAACACGCGAGTAGCGTTGCGGCCCGCAGATCACCCTCAGCTTCACCAATAGCTGATACGTCGTAGACCACCGGCGAATCCAGCCGCATTGGGTTCGTGGTGTGGCGGGAGAACATCTCACCGAGGCGACCACCGCGCGTCAGGCTGATCAGTGATGCTTCCAGCCCGCGCGTGATCCGCTGGTATTCAGCGAAGTCACCTCGGTCGACAGCAACCTGGCGCAGTTCGTCGGGGCCTTCCTGCACCACGGCCAGCAGATCACCCAGCACCGGCACACCATCGAAATCGCGATCCAGGATGCGCAGTGCCTGATCAACGAGAGATTCCTCAACATCGTTCGGTGCTTGCTTACGCAAAATGGTCAGCAGAGCTGACACCATCGCCAGCCGCCGCCCGTGAGCATCTTCTAACACTTCCTGAGCTTCTTTATCGAAGCCGTGTTCTCGCAGCCGC
>JBOFDJ010000082.1:0-19688 GCA_051646885.1 Rhodoglobus sp. | reverse complement strand
TCTAAGCCCGTCCCCAGCACCGCCGCAACTGCTGCAGTCCCAAAAATTCTGCGTATTCCCATGTTTTTCTTTCCTTTCTGTAAACGCCCACCAGATTTGTGTAGACGTAACTGTGGAGTTCGAACAGCGCCAAGTCAAGCACAGAGTGAATTATGTGTCTACCCACTTAATGGGCTAAACTAAAACTTCTCTCTTTGCGTTGTCAACAGTGACGTCCGAGGCGGAAGGGTTGCGGAGCTGTCGCGGAGAAGAGCCTGCGCGGCGGGGTTTCGAAGCTCGCCGGAATCGTGAACAGCGGGTGAACTATCGCGTCGTGTGATTGTGGGTGAGGAATCACCGTGCTGGACTCTTGATGGGTTTAATGGGACCCGACCGGAAGACCACACAATTCATCAAGAGTGAGTCGACTACATGAAAACGACAAGCCCGAAAGCCGAATCAGACAATGATGACATCGTCGAAGCGGAGCCTCGCTATCAAGATAGTCATGATCGTCGCAGCAGTCGGAATGCTCAGTGGCCTCGCGATAACGTGGGCGGGTCTCGCAACAAGCACTAGCTCATCCCTCCACTCAGGTGGGGTGGGGATGTTGATCGGGTTCACTTTCGTCGTGATCGTGTGCGCAAGCCTGATCACGCGATGGCGGAATGTAACAAAAAGGCAATAAACAAGCAGGATCTCTCACTCAATCGACGGATCGGAGTGGGTAGAGTGGCGGGCGGACAGGACGGGCAAGTGCCCCGCACGGCTGTGCGAGGCACTTGTTGTCTGCGAGGCGTATCGACCTCGGCAGGCTCAATTCGCGAGCGTCGTCACCGCCTGGGCCCAGAGAAAGTACTTGTTCTTACCCAGGTCGCCGACTGTGGTGATGTTGAAGGCGGCTTTGAGGTGCTCAGCGTCGCTATCGCTAACACCCTGCAGTGCCGCGACCGGTGCCTTGACCAACTCGTCAATACTCAGTTTTTCATAGGCCTTATCGAACTTTTCGGTGATGCCAGCCATGTTGTCCCCTTCGTAGTGGCGAAGATATCGCAGCACTAACCTAGTCAGATTGCGATTCTCAGGCACGGGAAACACAGTTTTCAGCAGAAATAATGCGATAAAAAATTGTTTACGGCAGCACGCCCACCGAGGCCAGCGCCGCACGCAGCAGCGCCCCGCGACCACCCTCCATATCAAGACTGACCAACTCGGATGCCGCCTCGGCGGGCCGCATCCAGGTTATTTCCAGCGCGTCCTGGCGCGGCTCGCAGGTGCCGGTGACCGGAACGACGTAGGCCAGCGAGACCGCGTGCTGGCGGGCATCCATAAACTGGCTCTCGCTGGGCCAAGGAAAGTATTCGGCGACCGAGAATGGGGTGGGACTGGTCGGCAGCAGCGGAAAGGCCATCGGACCGAGATCTTTCTCCAGGTGACGGAACAACGCATCGCGCAGGGTTTCGCCGTACATCACCCGGCCCGACACCAGCGTGCGGGTAATCTCACCGTCGTTAGCCCGCAACAGCATGCCGACCTCGGTCACACGCCCCAGCCCATCCACCCTCACCGGCACCGCCTCCACATAGAGCAGCGGCAGACGGTGGCGAATCTGATCTAGCTCCTCCTCGGATAACCAGCCGGGGTTCGGGTCGGGGGTACCGGTTGACGTCATGCTCTATTCTTACCTACTCGCGCTCCTGCCCACTGACCGGCGGAGAAATGAAAGTATGGAACCACAACACCAGTGAATGGGAGCAGCCGGTGAAACTTGATGAGTCAGCGATTCTCTGGTCGGCACCTGAGCGGGAGAGGGCGGGCCGACCGCTGCTGGTGTTGTTGCACGGCTACGGATCACACGAGGGTGACCTCTTCTCGATGGCACCGGCCCTGCCACTGGAGCCGGTGATTGCCTCACTGCGCGCACCCATATCCGAGAGCGGGGGCTGGGCCTGGTGGTCCCGTGCGGACGGCCCCACTGGTGACCCAACAGCAGAAAGTGTGGATGCAGCGGCCAGTGCCGTCATCGACTGGATCGACACCCTCAACTCAACAGCGGTGAGCCTGCTCGGGTTCTCGCAGGGTGCGGCCCTGGCCCTGCAACTGCTGCGCCACGCGCCAGAGCGTTTCGCCGACACCGTATCGCTCTCTGGCTTTGTGGCGGCGGGGGAGAATCCCGGCGACGCACGGCTCGCCGAGGTCGCACCACGAGTGTTCTGGGGCCGAGGCACCGCCGACGGGGTGATCCCGGCAGCGGCGGTCGAGCGAACCGCCGCCTGGCTGCCGCGGCATACGGTGGCCACGATCCGCATCTATGAGGGTCTTGGGCATTCCATCTCCACCCCCGAACTTGGCGATTTTGGCGACTTCTTGCGCGGACGCCCCACCTAGCCGACACTCTGCGCTGTCAGTGGAACGGGAGAGGATAAGGGTATGAGCTCGGTGCTTGATCGCTTCTCGCCCGCCACCCGCGAATGGTTCGGCGGGGCCTTTGCCGCGCCCACTCCAGCGCAACTCGGGGCCTGGGAGGCCATCGAGTCTGGGGCGCATGCCCTCGTCGTTGCACCGACCGGCTCGGGCAAAACCCTTGCGGCCTTCCTGTCAGCTATCGATAGGTTAATCTCGGCCCCGACGCAGGCCTCGCCGGGATTGCGGGAACCTCAACCCCCCACGGCGCGCACCCGGGTGCTCTACATCTCGCCGTTGAAAGCGCTCGGCGTCGATGTGGAACGCAATCTTAAGGCCCCGCTGGTCGGGGTCACCCAGGCCGCGCGACGCCTGGGGTTGCCCGCCCCGGAGGTGAGCGTCGGGGTGCGCAGTGGCGACACCACGCCCGGCGACCGGCGGCTGCTGGCGCGGCTGCCGCCGAGCATCCTGATCACCACCCCAGAATCGCTGTACCTCATGCTGACCTCGGCGGCGCGCGAGTCCCTGACCGGCGTCGATACGGTGATCCTCGACGAGGTGCACGCGGTGGCCTCAACCAAGCGCGGTGCTCATCTGGCGGTCTCCCTCGAACGACTGGATGCACTGCTCCCCACGCCCGTGCAACGCATCGGGCTCTCGGCCACCGTGCGCCCCCTAGAAGAAGTAGCCCGGTTTCTGGGGGGTCGCGCGCCGGTGACCATCGTGCAGCCGCCCGCCGCGAAAAACTTCGACCTCTCGGTGGTCGTGCCGGTCGACGATATGACCGCGCCCGGGGTTGTGACGGCTCGCGGCGGCGGTGGTGGTGGTGCCGCGACCGTAGAGAGCACCGTGACCGCTGGCGACACCGTGACCGCGGAGATGCCAGGATCGATCTGGCCGCACGTTGAAGAGCGCATCGTCGACGAGATTGTGGGGCACCGTTCGACGATTGTGTTCGCGAACTCGCGCCGCCTCGCCGAGCGGCTCACCGCGCGACTGAACGAAATCTATGAAGAACGAGATCTGCACGCCGCGGTGCCGCCTGCCCCCGCGCCGCCCGCCCAGCTCATGGGGCAATCCGGATCGACCAGCGGGGCCCCACCTCTGCTCGCCCGCGCACACCACGGTTCGGTCAGCAAAGATCAGCGCGCCATCATCGAGGACGACCTGAAGTCGGGTCGACTGCGCTGCGTCGTCGCAACTAGTTCGCTCGAACTCGGTATCGATATGGGGGCGGTCGACCTCGTGATCCAGATCGAGTCGCCGCCCTCGGTTGCGAGCGGCCTGCAGCGGATCGGGCGGGCCGGTCATCAGGTGGGTGAGATATCGAAAGGAATGCTGTTTCCGAAACACCGCACCGATCTCATCCACACCGCCGTCGCGGTTGAACGGATGAAATCGGGCCAGATCGAAGCGATGAGCGTGCTCACCAACCCGCTCGATGTGCTCGCCCAGCAAACAGTCGCTGCCACCGCACTCGACTGCCTTGATGTGGAGGAGTGGTTCGACACGGTACGGCGCAGTGCCCCCTTCGCCACACTTCCCCGCAGCGCCTACGATGCCACCCTCGACCTGCTCAGCGGGCTGTATCCGAGCGACGAGTTCGCTGAGCTACGACCCCGAATCGTCTGGGATCGGGTGGCCGGCACGATCACCGGGCGTCCAGGCTCACAGCGGTTGGCCGTGACCTCGGGCGGGACTATTGCCGACCGTGGACTGTTCGGGGTGTTCATGGTGGGCGGAGAAGGCCCGCGACGGGTGGGCGAACTCGATGAGGAAATGGTCTACGAGTCTCGGGTGGGCGACGTGTTCGCCCTGGGGACGACCAGTTGGCGCATTGAGGAGATCACCCACGATCAGGTACTAGTTTCGCCCGCGTTCGGGCAGCCGGGTCGGGTCCCGTTCTGGAAGGGTGACGGCCTAGGGCGACCCGCCGAATTGGGTGCGGCCATCGGTGGCTTCGTTCGTGAGATCTCGAATAGTTCGGCTGGGGTGGCCCGCAACCGCGTGACCGGCATTGGCCTTGACGAACCCGCGGTGAACAACCTACTCGCGCTGCTAGAAGAACAGAAACACTCCACTGGGTGCGTTCCGAGCGACAGCACGCTTGTGGTCGAACGCTTCCGCGATGAACTCGGCGACTGGCGTCTCGTTTTACATTCTCCATACGGCATACCGGTGCATGCGCCCTGGGCGCTAGCGGTCAGTGCCCGCATCCGGGATCGCCTGGGCGTAGATGGTGCCGCGATGGCTGGTGATGACGGCATCGTGGTTCGCATTCCCGACACCGATTCCCCGCCACCCGGTGCCGAGCTGTTTCTGTTTGAACGCGAGGAACTTGAGGCCATCGTCACCGAGGAGGTGGGCGGTTCGGCGCTGTTTGCGGCGCGGTTTCGGGAGTGCGCGGCGCGGGCCCTGCTGCTGCCGCGGCGCGACCCGGGGCGGCGCTCCCCGCTCTGGCAGCAGCGGCAGCGGGCATCCCAACTCCTGGAGGTGGCCCGCAAGTATCCGAGTTTTCCCATCGTGCTCGAAACGGTGCGCGAGGTGTTGCAGGATGTCTACGATCTCCCCGCGCTGGGTGCCCTGATCACCCAAGTCGCTGACCGCACAGTGCGCCTGATCGAGGCCGAAACGGAAGTTCCCTCCCCCTTCGCGCGCTCACTGCTGTTCGGATATGTCGCTGCGTTCATGTACGAGGGCGATTCCCCGCTCGCTGAGCGTAGGGCGGCGGCACTCTCGCTCGACCCGACACTGTTGGCGGAGCTGCTTGGCCGTGCAGAGCTGCGCGACCTACTCGACCCGACAGTCATCGAGCAACTCGAACGGGAGTTGCAACGCCTCAGCCCTGATCGCCTGGCGCGCGATGCTGAGGGGGTCGTCGATCTGCTACGGATGCTCGGCCCACTCTCCGCAGAGGAGCTTGCCGCGCGAACCACCGCCGGGGTGCTCACGGCGGTGGGCAGCACCGGTGCCAGCGGCAGCGGCACGGTGCTCGATGACCTGGCCAGAGCCAACCGGCTGTTGCGTGTCACCGTGGTGGGCACCGTGCAATGGGCCGTTATTGAGGATGCCTCCCGGCTGCGCGATGCGCTCGGGGTGCCGCTACCGATTGGCGTTCCCGCCGCCTTCATCGAGCCGGTCCCTGATCCGGTGGGCGACCTGGTGGCCCGCTTCGCGCGCACCCACGGCCCCTTCACCGCGCATGATGTCGCGAACCGTTTTGGTCTCGGGAGCGCGGTGGTCACCGATACCCTGCGCCGACTCGCCGCTGATCGCCGCGTCGTGGACGGCGAGTTCCGACCAGGGGCAAGCGGCACAGAATGGTGCTCGCTGGAGGTGCTGCGGCGGCTTCGACCCCGCTCGCTGGCTGCTCTGCGCCAAGAAGTGGAGCCGGTCGAGCAGTCGGCGCTGGGGCGCTTTCTGCCGGCTTGGCACAACGTGGGGGGCACGCTGCGGGGTATCGACGGGCTCGCTGTGGTGCTTGACCAGCTTTCGGGAGTGGCGTTGCCGGCATCCGCCTGGGAGTCGCTGGTGCTACCCGCGCGCCTGCCGAACTATTCGCAGGCGTGGCTTGATGAGCTCACCTCGACCGGCGAGGTGCTCTGGGCAGGGCAGGGTGCGCTGCCCAGCAGCGACGGCTGGGTGAGCCTGCACCTGGCGACCAGCGCAGCGCTCACGCTGCCGGAACCTGAACCGCCTGCTGGGCCACGGCGGGGCGACACCGAGGCTGCGGATCCCGAGGGGGAAATGCCTGAACTGCACCGCGCGATTCTCGGGGCGCTGGCCGGCGGCGGTGCCTTTTTCTTTCGCCAACTCGGGCAGACGGTGGGCAGTGTCGACGATAAGTCTCTCAACGCCACGCTGTGGGATTTGGTCTGGGCAGGCCTGATCACCAATGACACCTTCGCGCCGCTGAGGGCACAGCTCGGCGGGTCCACTGCCGCCCGCCCGAGCCGCTCCTACCGAGGTCGGGCGCGCGCACCACGACTGGCCACGGCGGGGCCGGCCACCGGCGGCGGGCGCTGGTCACTGCTTCCCGTTGCCGGAGGTGACCCCACGGTGCGGGCGAAGGCGATGACCGAGTCGTTGTTGGAGCGGCACGGTGTGGTGACTCGCGGCTCGGTCGTCAGTGAGGGCATCCGGGGCGGCTTCGCCCTGACCTATAAGGTGCTCAGTGGTTTCGAGGAGTCGGGGCGCGCACGGCGAGGCTATTTTGTGGATGGGCTTGGCGCTGCCCAGTTTGCGACCGGTGCCGTCGTTGATCGGCTGCGCAGCTTCGCGGCGGAACCCGATGGTATTGCGCCGAACAGTGCCATCGCGCTGGCGGCGACCGACCCCGCAAACCCCTACGGCGCGGCGCTGCCCTGGCCGGTCTCAACCTCCGGACCGCAAGACGGGCAGAAGCGGGGCCATCGACCGAGGCGCACCGCAGGAGCAGTCGTGGTGATGGTCGACGGCAGTCTGGTGCTCTACGTAGAGCGCGGCGGTAAAACACTGCTCAGCTTTACCAGCGACGAGGGTGTCCTGCGGGCGGCAAGCCATTGCCTCGCTGCCACTGTTCGCGAACGGCTCGGGATGCTGCGCATCGAACGAGTGGATGGCGATTTCTCCCTCGGTACAGCACTGGGTGCCCTGCTGACCGAGGCGGGTTTCGCGCCCACCCCTCAGGGATTGAGGCTGCGTGCCTGAGGGCGACACGGTATACCGTTCGGCACAGAATCTGGCCGCGGCGTTGGAGGGTACGGTGCTGCGGCGCTGCGATATTCGGGTTCCCGCCTTTGCGACCGTCAATCTCACTGGCGAGACAGTAGAGACGGTCATCAGTCGCGGTAAGCACCTGCTTATGCGTGTCGGGGAATATAGCCTACACAGCCATCTCAAGATGGAAGGCCAGTGGCAGATTTACTCGAATGGGTCTCGGTGGCGGCGGCCCCAATGGCAAGCACGCGCGATCCTGGGCAACGATCAACACACAGTGGTCGGCTTCGAACTGGGCCTGTTCGAGGTTCTGCCACGTCAAGCGGAAGAGGCGGCGATGGGCTACCTCGGCCCCGATCTGCTCGGCCCGGATTGGGATGAAGGCCGGACGCTAGAAAATCTGCGACAGCATCCTGATCGGGAGATTGGGCTGGCGCTTCTGGACCAGCGCAACCTCGCCGGCCTGGGCAACGTCTATCGTTGCGAGCTGTGCTTCTTGCGTGGCATTGTGCCCACTCGGACCGTGGGCGATGTGCCCGATCTTGAGCGCCTGGTTGGGCTGGCCCAGCGGCTTATCCAGGCAAATAAGGATCGCGCCCAGCGCACCACCACCGGCGCACTCCGCGGCGACACCACCTGGGTTTACGGGCGTGCTGGGCGCGACTGTTTACGCTGCGGAACCCGGATCCGTCGCGGCGAGTTGGGCGATACCGCTCATCAGCTGCGGGTCACCTACTGGTGCCCGCACTGTCAACACTGAGGCTGTCAGTGCTCAGGCTGTCAGTGCTCAGCCGAGTCGTGCGGCTTCTCATCCACAATGCCCACGAAACGGCTCCCCATGCCCTCAACCTCGTATCGAACCAGACCGGAACCCAGCGGCGGCAACTCATCAGGATGATGGTGACGGCAACTCATCCAGGTGCATGTCGGCCACCATTTTTTGGGCCGCGCCGCCTCAGTGAACCCGCAGATATCGCAGCTCAGCTGAACCCATACCGGCTTCGCTCCGGTGCGATTCGACCATGACTGGGCAAGCCACGGCGGCGGGTCAGCCCGCAGCGCCTCACACTGCTGCTCGGTCATCCTGGAGGGCAGGTCATGACGCCTGGCCATCTCCAGCGAGATGTCGAGCCTGAGGGCCGCCTCGCGCCGCGTAATTATCGTCATGGTCTGCCCATAATGTTCATCGATTCTTAAAATACCGGAACAGATGCTCCTCTTTTATGAAGCAGAGGGCGGCAAGCGTTCCGGCAACGACGGCAGCGAGGCCCACGAGGGCGCTCTGAGGAATATCACTACACCCGGGTCGATCTCGGTGGCCAATGCAGCTCTTCGCACTTGGGTGTACTGAGGGTGTGCTGCTGTGGAGCCGGCGTTTTCGAGGCTGTGGTGTGTGGTGACAGTGTTCTGCTGGACTTGTGAATACCCTTTCTGTGTGATCGCGGTTGATCGTGTGTCGTGAGAGTGCTCCTCCGGTGGCGAGAGAAGATCACCGATGGCGGGAGTTGCTACTCCCGCCATATGCTGGTTACTCCCGCCGCTCGTGTCAGATCTCCCACCGCCGATGCTTTCTCCCGCCGGACCGGTTTACTGCTCCCGCCGCGCGGATGATGCCGCAGGATAACGCTGTCGGGGACCGCAATCTGGTGTGCGTCTGCTCGCCCACCGATTGATTGATCCACCCTCAAATACGATGAGCAGCACCCTCTACCGGGATTCGAGACCGCCGACGAACATCCGAATGGATGCCTCCAACAGCGGCGAGGTCGCCACTTTTCCCCGAGACACCGGGTTGATCCCGAGCCCAAACAGAAGTGAGAGAATAGCGATGGCGGCCATCTCAGGATCACACTCAGGCCGTACCCTCCCCAGAGCTTGCTCCGCAGCCAGGTACTGGGCAATGTGCTGCGGCGGGCCCGGGCGGCGGGCCAACTCCTTGGCGCGCTCACCGGCACGCTCACTGGGCATCAGCGAGGGGTCGGCGAACATAGCGAACTCAAAGGGAACAATATCGTCCTGCAGTTCAGCGATGATGCGGCAGGCGGTAACCAAGTTTGCCGCCACCGTGCCGATACCGGCCTGGGCTGGCAGGGTGGCCGAGGCCGCCACGATGGGCGCGTTTTTCTCCAGCACGGCGGCAAGAAATAGTGAGGCCTTATCAGGGAAGTGCCGATACAGGGTACCCTCAGCAACCTCGGCAGCGGTCGCAATGGATCGGGTCGTTACCTTGGCATACCCGAGCTCACGAACAAGCGCCGTTGTGGCCTCAATCAACCGACGACGGGTCGTTTCTCCGCGAGTGCTCATGGGTCAATCCAACAGGATTTTCTGTCTCATTCGGTGATCGGCCGTCGCACGAAGGTCATCAGGGCTATCACGAGACCGACCACCGCATATGTTGCGGCCAACAAGGCCGCGCCACCAAAGGAGAGATCGTCGGTTCCACCTTGGGCCAGCGCCGTCAGGGTGGTTCCCGGCAGCCACTTTCCTACGTCACTGAATGCAGTGTTGATGATGCTCTCGATGATAAGAATCCAGGCAATACCCACTGAGATGGCGATGGCAGCCGACCGCGTGAGGAGTGCGAGCACAAGCCCGATCACTCCCCACACCAGACTGGCGGAAAATGCGTTTACCCAGGCGTTCGCCACAGTGCTGGCGATGTCATCCATCCAGCGTTCAGTAGAAATTCCAGCGGAACGCGCCGCAGGCATGGCTGCCGCGATGTTTACGGCTACGGCCACTGATGTTGCCATAGCAGTCCAGATCACCAGGGCGAGAATTTTGCCGAGAATGAGACGCCACCGGTGCGGCTGCGCCGCTACCAGCAGCCGAATCAGGCCGGTGCTGTAGTCGGATGCCATCGCAATGGCCCAAAAGGAGAGCGTCACCACCCCAAACATGTTGGCTGCCGATGACACCCCGGCCAGCAGGCCCTCTGAACTCTCCAATATGGCGACACTCGGGAATGCCACCCCTGGCCCTCTACCACCGGGAGGGGCGGAACCCTCCGCGGCCGAGTTATAAATCACCGAGTTGATGAGAATGGCAAACAGGGCGGTGAGCCCCAACCAGCCGAGCCAGATCCCCTTCCGGTTGAGACGGGTGAGTTCACTTCGCAACTCGCGCACGATTATCCTGCAACTTTCTTAGTGGTGGTCTGTTGTGTGGTGCTGCTCTGAGTCGCCGCAGTGTTCGCGGCTCCAGACTCGGCAGTCATGGCGAGGAAAACCTCTTCGAGCGAGTCGTCAATGGGAGTCAGGCGGCTGAGGGTGAAACCCGCCTCCTGAGTGGCCCGGTTGATCGCGGCCGCTTCAGTGGACGGAGCATGAACCACCAGCGACTGCTCGTCGAGGCTCCAGCCGGCAACGGTGAGTGCCGACCGCACAGCGGCGGCATCATCCGGGTGCTCAGGCTCAATCTCGATTCGAGCCCCGGCTCGGGCGAGTAGCTCGCTGATCGGCCCAGAGAAGACAAGCTCCCCGTATCGAATGATCACCAGATAGTCGCAGGCCGCCTGAATTTCGGCCAGCAGATGCGATGACACCACCACGGTGCGACCTTCCGCCGCGAGGTTTTTGAGCAGTTGGCGAATTTCGACGATGCCGGCGGGGTCGAGGCCATTGGTCGGCTCGTCCAAGATGAGCAACTTCGGATCGGGCAGCAGCGCAGCAGCGATACCGAGTCGCTGCTTCATCCCGAGAGAGAAACGGCGGACGGGCTCTTTCTCGCGCCCCTCCAGTCCGACAATACGGATCACCTCGGTCACACGAGAAAGTGGGAGGCCTCGAAGTCGGGCCAGGGACATCAGATTGCGCCGGGCCGAGAGCGCGGGGACGAAGGAGGGGGCTTCGATCAGCGCACCAACGTCATGCGCGTATCGGGCCGGATGCTGGATGCCGTGGCCGAGCACTGTCGCGGCCCCCGAGCTCGGTGGGATGAGCCCTAGCAGAATCCTGATCAGGGTGGATTTTCCTGAACCGTTCGGCCCCAGAAGGCCGATGACTCCGGCACCGGGTAGGGAGAAGGTCACGCGATCAAGCGCGGTGAGGTTACCAAATTGGCGCACGAGACCCTCGGTGCTGATCGAGGGGGCTGCGCTATCAGCGTTGTTAGTTGATGTGAGCACTCACTCACAATAGCAGTGTGCAGCGCCATGCACTGCGATCACACGAAACTCTCAGCAAGAGCAACGCCAGCACGACCACAAGACCACTCGACGCATAGGCGCGCCGAAACGTTGGGTTGTGATGCAGGATGCCGGTCACCAGAATTGCTCTATGACAGACGCGACCACTGATGACACCAGGTTCGCCGCGGTGTACTCCCGCCATCTGCCCGCGATCAGCTCATATCTCTCACGGCGTATTGATCGCAGATTCGTTGAAGACCTGGCCGCCGATGTGTTCGCGGTCGCCTGGACCAAGCGCGCTGCCGTGGCGGAGGGCGAGGAGCTGCCCTGGCTCTACCGAATCGCCGCCAATCTGGTCGCCAATCATCGGCGGCGACAGGCCACAGGAATGTGGCTGGTGAACGCACTGCGCAGCACCGACTCTGCACCATCAGCCGAAGATATCGCCGTCACCGACCTCACTCTCGCCCACGCGTGGCGACGCCTGCGCCCTGGTGAGCGGGAGGTGCTCGCCCTCGCTGTGCTCGAAGACCTGGCCCCGGAAGCGATTGCCCGCTCGCTGGGGATCAGCGTGAATGCGGTCAGCATCCGACTCCACCGCGCAAAGCGATCGCTGGCCGCACTGCTGAACGACACCAAAGACTGATCTCCGCGCCAGCCGCGGCACCGGGCCGCGGTTTTTGCGCAAAAAAATTCCTTGGCGTTCTGAAAGATTTGCGACTCAGCCGACATAACCTCTGTATGAACACCAACTCCGATCACCTCAGCACACGACTTCGCGACAGCCTCGCCGCCCACGAACAGGGCCCCGAGCTTTCACCCGAGCTAGTCACCGGCGCATCGAATCGACGCGCTCCACAGATGGTCAACCGGCAACGACGGGGATACGTTGCAGGTGGCGCGACTCTTGCGGTGGCCGCGGTCACTGTGGGGGCGTTGATCGTCAGCGCGCCAACATCCGCCGGACCATTGTTCACCGCTTCAGGCACTGGTAATTCGAACCTTGGCCTCAGCCGCGCAGCCGACTCTGCTGCCACCGACCTGATGGTGCGGGATCAGATCAACTACCAATACGAACCGGGGAGCGGCCTGAGCGCCGCGCCGGGCAAGGGGCTCGCCTACCAGTTGAAACTCGCCGGCTCTGCTGAACTCAGGGCGCAGGAGCTTGCCACAGCGCTCGGCGTGGCGGGTGAGCCCGCGCAGGCCGGGAATGTCGATCCTGCCTACCCCACATACACGGTGGGGTCTGCTGACGGTACGTCAGAGTCCGTGATCGTCACCTGGTCAGGCACCGGGAGCTGGTGGTACAGCAACCCCGGAGAGATTCTGCCGACGTCGGCCTGTGAGGCGCTTCCCACTCCGATCACGCCAGATGCTCGCATCGCTCCCGAGGCAGGCGGATGCACACCAGATCCATCTCAAACTCCAAGCTCTGCTCCTGATGAGGAAAAGGCACAGTCACTGGCCCAGGAGTTATTTGCTGCAACCGGATTCGATGTGCCGACCGAAGACATCCGCATCACTGTCGATCCTGGACAGACCCTTGCCGAGGCCTATCTGACAGTCGGCGGCATCGAAACGGCTCTGAGCTGGGGAATTTCCTGGTCGACAACGGGAGAGATCGTGTGGGCATACGGCCACTCGATTGAGGTTGTCGAGCGTGGCAACTTCAGCACCGTCTCAGCGAGTGATGCCGTAAAACGGCTGGCGGATTGGCGCTGGTTCGGTGCTGGTGGTCCTGAGTTTGCCAGCGGAGTTGCGCGTCTGGCAAACGATGTTGTCGGCAACTCAACTTTCGGCAACTCAATGTCGGATCCGGATGCGACAGAGCAAGACACAGCAGAGCAAGAGGCTGCTAAAAAGGAAAGCGAGCTCACTCAACCGACCGGTTCGCCGAATGCGTACCCCACCGACACGCCACTCCCTGAAGAAAACATCAGCCCCGCTCCCGCTCCCGAAGAGTCTGAAACGGTCGTGGTCACCATTGACCGAGCTCAGGAAACCCTGCTACTGATGTGGGACCTTGAGGGC
This sequence comes from Rhodoglobus sp., assembly GCA_051646885.1. GTDB lineage: Bacteria > Actinomycetota > Actinomycetes > Actinomycetales > Microbacteriaceae > Rhodoglobus. The sequence continues at coordinate 6,445 of JBOFDJ010000082.1, read as the reverse complement.
AATGGCTGGCTCGTTCCCGGGTACGCGATGCAGCATCCCGAGGGCTGGTGGAACACCGTCGCATCGCTGGAGGAGGGCGTGATTGCCCTACCAGATCCGGATGAACTCCTCAAGATCAAGAACACCAGGGTCACGCCACAGGACTGAGGTTGCCGGGGCGGCTGGGCGGCGGGGCGACCCACACCAGCGCTCAGCCGCTCCGACCGCAACTACGCAGTGACGTTGACCATCCATCGCACGCCGAACTGGTCCACACACATACCGAAGGTTGCCCCCCAAGGTGCCGGCGAAAATGGATAGGTAACCGTGCCGCCGCTGGAAAGCTTTTCCCAGTACCCGCGCAGCTCAGGCTCATCCACCCCAGAGAGCGACACAGAAATAGAGCCACCGGGGGTGTAGGTCATCGAATTGGGGGTATCAGAAGCCATCAGCGTGAGGCCACCAGGGGTGATCAATTCGGCGTGCATGATCTTGTCGGACTCTGCGGGATCGTCGCTGGCGTGCATCTCACCGAAAGTACTGACGGTGAGCTCGCCTCCGAACACTGAGTGGTAGAACTCGATGGCGACACGAGCGTTATCTCGAAAGCCGAGATAGGGATTGAGTGTGGTAACCATATAAGCACAGTACACATCCGGGTGAATTAGCGGAAGATTTTGATCACCCCGAGGCACACTTGGACTGTAGTGTATGCGCAGGAGGTACTCCCGATGAAGGTCATTGTTATCGGAGGAGTGGCCGGGGGGATGGCGGCAGCCACCCGGTTGCGGCGGCTCGACGAGTCCGCAGAGATCGTGGTGATCGAACGGGGCCCGCACGTCTCGTTCGCCACCTGCGGCCTACCGTACTACGTCGGTGGGGTCATCGAGGAACGCAGCAGCCTACTGTTGCAGAGCCCCGCGGTTCTCGCCGCACGATTCGCCCTCGACATCCGAGTCTCGACCGAGGTTGTCTCGATTAACCGCGTCGCTAAGATCGTGACCTTTCGTGAGCGGATGACCGGCAGAACCGGCATGGAACGTTACGACCGCATCATCCTGGCCACGGGATCACTCGCCGCGCCCCTCCCAGAAGACTCAGCGCCTACGCTCAGCCTGAGAACCATCGAGGATGTCGACGCCATCATGGCGGTGATCGACCAGTCCGAAGAAGATCTGGTTGCGGTCGTGATCGGTGGCGGTTTTATCGGGTTGGAAGCTGTCGATAATCTGGTGCGGCGCGGCATCCACACCACTCTTGTTCATCGGGCACCGCAGCTCTTCGCACCACTCGACCCTGAGATGGCGAGCCTGGTTCTTGATGAGGTACGGGCTCATGGTGTTGTGGTGCACCTCGACACCGCGGTCGTGGAGGTTTCGGATAGCGCCGTGCTGCTCGATAATGGCAACCGCATCACTGCCGAGCTGGTGATCAATGCGGGTGGCGTGCATCCGGCGACTGAACTTGCCAGCGCGACCGGACTGCGGTTAGGGGTTACCGGGGGAATCGCCGTGGACAAACAGCACCGCAGCAGCGAACCCACCATCTTCGCGGTGGGCGACGGGGTAGAGAAGATCGATGCCGTGGATGGCACAGCAACCCTGGTCACTATGGCAGGGCTGGCTAACCGTCATGGGCGCGCGGCAGCGGATGCTCTCGCCGGACGCGCCCAGCCCAGCCTGCCAGCCTTGGGCACTGCGATCATCGCCGTTTTCGATAAGACCGTGGCCACCGTGGGGTGGAATGAGAAAAAACTCGTCGCGGCGAGGCGGGCGCATCGAATCATCCACACTCATCCCACTTCGCATGCCAACTATTACCCTGGTGCCGAACCGATGGCGATCAAGCTTCTGGTCGACGCAGCAACGGACGCAATTCTTGGTGCCCAGATCGTGGGCAGTGCCGGGGTGGATAAGCGCATCGATGTCATTGCCACCGCCATGAGTGCAGGGCTCACCGCCTCCGCTCTGAAAGATCTGGAACTGGCCTACGCGCCCCCTTATGGCTCAGCAAAAGATCCCATTAATCTGCTCGGCTATGTCGCCGATAATCTGAGATCGCGGCCCGACTCCACAGTGCAGTGGCATGAGCTGGCGGATCAGCAGCGCACCGGTGCTCTTCTGGTTGACGTGCGAAGCCCTGCCGAGTTTACGACCGGGCACATTCTCGGGGCGGTCAACATCCCGCTTGAGCAGCTCAGGCAACGGCACACAGAGCTAGGTAACGCGGCGGTGATCGTGCACTGTCAGGTGGGCCAGCGCGGGCACACCGCGGCCAGAATGCTCGCCCAGCTCGGACACAGGGTCAGAAACCTCGACGGTGGTTATGCCACTTGGCGGGCCGGGATGGCAGCGTCCGCAGTAAGAACCCCGGGGAACTGAGCGCTCAGAAGGGTTGCAAACGGCACGGGAGGGTGCCGAGCGCTGGTATAGTTTTGAGGTTGGCCAAGGCCAGCACACGGTTTGCGCCCGTAGCTCAGCGGATAGAGCAATTGACTACGGATCAATAGGCCGGGGGTTCAAATCCCTCCGGGCGCACCATGTAATTTCGCAAGTCATAGGAAATTTCTCAACCTACCGGGCTAGTGGTTTTCTTGTGTTGAGGATGCTCCGGCAGGGCTTCTTTCCGATGTCCTCTGACAGCCTCACGTCATTCGGCGTTCACGGCATTGTCCAGGTCGTCATCGGACCGATCCGCAACGCGACTAGGGGCATTACAGCAGAAGCACACCGAGCATTCTTTGCGCCGCCTTGACGTTGACGCCCGAGGAAACAGCGAGGGTACCGGCATCGTGCCGGAGGTTCTGACAGATGAGGCTGGCTGGGAACTCGGAGGGTAATGTCGTGAGATCCGGCGACTTCTGTTAGCGCTAGCTGTATTTCCCTGGCAGGTTGTGAACGCGTGAGGTAGGCGAGGTAAGCACCGAGGTTAACGTCAGAGCCCTTCTCTTCTACCTTCCAAACCGGCACGATGTGGCTCTCGCGAAGGCGTCGTGGGACGGGGAATCCATGCCATTTCGCAGGGTAGCGACGCCGTGCGTAGGACTCGTGAATCATAAAGCTGCCCTCGATGACGCGGACTCTAGGGAGAGACTGTAGAGCGTTGAGGTAAGCTTTCTGGCGGTCAGGGGCGCTGGGGTCCATGGGACGAGCAGCCTTCTTCACTCGTGCAATGAAGTACCGAATCATCGTGACGTCGTATTGGGGCAATGAGGTCGTCAAAGAGTGCTCCCAAGTTGAGCCACTTGTGGTCAGACTTAGCGAGCAGCCCGTAGTACAGATTGAAGCCGTCTACGTAAACAATGGCGGTAGGTTTCGGCGACATCCCTCAATCATCCGGCATAGAGGAACGATCAGCAGGGAAGGAACGAGGCAGGGTCTGGTTTCACCACGATCACGGTCGATGGAAAAAATTGAGTGATCAGTCGGCTCCCGTAAGGCCACAATAGCCCGACTTCACGCCGAGCCTGGCATGCTGTCAACGACGCGACCGGATGGTTCGGCTAAGTCTCGTTGCCCAGAGTGTTTTCGACAATGCTTACGAAGCGTTCCCTGGCCTCGAGCGCCTCTCCTTCCGTTGTGTAAGGCCCATCTGCCGACAGCCCACGAATTCTCCGTGAATGTAGCTGTGCTTGAGGTAGAAGAAGGTGTTGCCGTTCTCATCGCGCTCTTCGACCTTGACTGTGAAGACAGGAATCCCCATGTGAGCGACCTACCATGACACCCCTGACCTGCTTTCCTCTGCCATATTGGTTCGCACCCAGTCTGAAGGAGTCACGGTGAGCATATTTGGCGAACTTATGGCCGTTAGCCTGCGATCATCTTCGCGTGGGCGAAGTTAGGGAAAAAGCCGCGTGAAGCCACATAATCATCGGAAGCTCAAGCGAGCCCATCGTCGTGCATAAAGGGCTTCGGGTACCTGCCCCTGCCCAATGAAAGAGAAACTTCTTTGGACTGCTTTTCCCGGGATCATAGCGCCTGAGTTGTCAAAATTTCCTTCATTTGGTCGGTGCGGTCGGTGTAGTGCGGTGCGGGTGACAGCGACCACCGTCTGCTGATTTTGGCCGCGTGCTAGCTCCGATGAGGCTCGCCTCACTGAATAAACCCCGCAGAGAGATATCATCGGCACGGGTGGGGGAGGGCAGCTCTCCGGCGGTGAGAAAAAAATATTCTCTCATTTTGTCGAGATGAAGCGCGACCTTCGTCATCCAGGTGAGAGCGAGCAACCGGCTCGCCTCAGAAGGAGAATCTCGTGTCGATCGATATCAACCTGTGGGCCGTTCTCGGAGCAGCAGTCGCCGCCATGGTGGTGGGGTGGCTGTGGTTTGGGCTCGTGTTCCGCGCTGCCTGGACCCGGCTTGCTCGGCTAGCCGACCGACCGACCCCGAAAGATGCGGTGATCTACCCCATCGCACTCGTGGTGAACCTTGTGGGAGCCTTCGTCCTCGCATACCTCTCAACGACATCCCAAATTGCTCATCAGAACACTCTGCTGGAGGCCGCCCTCTACTCGGCCGTCTTTGTCTGGTTAGCCTTCTCGGCAGGGCGCGCTCTGATTACGACCACGTTCGAAGCGCGTTCTGTCACACTCTTTCTCATCAACACCGGACACGACCTCGCGGTCATTCTGACAATGGCTCTCGTTATCGGTATCGTCGGCAACTGATCCACACCACACACCAAGGAGAACAACACCATGGAATTTATGATCCTTATCCACAGCGACGAAAACGTTCCCACCCCCGGCCCCGGTGAGCCAGGCTTCGAGGAGTTTATGGGCGAATGGATGGCCTATAACCAGTCCCTCATCTCCGGTGACCATTGGGTCAGTGGCGCAAGCCTCGCGCCCACCACCACGGCTACCACCCTGCGCCGCTCGCCCGGGAAGGCACCAGAAATCATTGACGGACCATACATCGAGACGAAAGAACAACTCGGTGGGTACTACCTCGTCTCCGCTGAGAGTCTGGATGAGGTGATCGAGCTTGCGAACAAGCTCCCACTCTCCTCAGGCTCGTTAGAGATCCGACCGGTCGCTTTCCGCCCCGACGCGGCGTGACTACGGCGTCGGGCATCGCCGACGCCGTATCCCGGCTGGCGCGTGAAGAGAGTGGGCGAGTTCTCACTCTCCTCACGCGACGCTTTCGTGACCTCGACGCAGCAGACGATGCCGTGCAGGACGCCCTCGTCAAGGCTCTTACCGCGTGGCAGTCCGGCATCCCGGATAGCCCCGCCGCGTGGTTATACACCGTGGCCCGCAATTGCCTCATCGACCACATGAGGCGAGCCGCGTCATCCCGCCGCCAACTGCACGCCGCCGCACCCGAGCTCGTCTCCCAACACGAAGAGGAGCCAGATTCGATCATGGATGACTCCTCGCTCGGCGACGAACGCTTGCGCCTACTGCTTCTCTGCTGCCACCCCGCATTAAATCGCGAGACTCAGGTCGCGCTCACGCTTCGGCTAGCGGGCGGTCTGAGTTTGGCAGAAGTCGCAGCCGCCTACGTGCTGCCCGAGGCCACTCTCACCCAGCGCATCGTGCGGGCGAAACGCAAAATCCGTGAAGCGGGGATGCCGCTGTCCATCCCCGCAAACCTTGAAGAACGTGTGGATGCTCTACTGCGAGTACTCTACCTGATCTTCAACGAGGGCTACCTGTCGCGCGGATCCGGACACGTGACGCGGGTCGACCTTATGACGGAGGCGATCCGGCTCACTCGTCAGGTTGTCGATGAGCTGCCCTCTCATGCCGAGGCCGAGGGGCTGCTTGCGCTGGAGCTATACCATCATGCGAGGGCGACCGGCCGCGTTGACGGTGGTGGTGAATTGGTTCTCCTTGATCGGCAGGATCGCTCGTCGTGGAATCTCGCCGAAATCTCCGAGGCGAATCAACACTTGCGTAGCGCCATGAAACGGATGACGGCGGGAGAATACCAGCTGCAGGCGATCATCGCCGGGCACCATGCCAACGCTCGCACCGCTGACGATACTGACTGGTCAGCGATCGCAGAGCTCTACCGACAACTCGGAGGCTGGGCACCGAATCCTGTTGTCGAACTCAATAGGGCCGTCGCAATCAGCATGGCTGATGGGCCACTCGCCGGCTTGGCGGTGCTTGATCGTGTGACCGGCCTTAACGACTACCACCTTTTCCACGCCACTCGCGGTGAGTTGCTGGCACGGGCCGGGCGTCCGGCTAAGGCGAGTTTCGAACGGGCGCTGGAACTGACAACAAACAATGCCGAACGTCGGCACCTGGCCCGAAGGGTTGCTGACATCGAGCGAGAGACTGTAGTCGGCAGACCATAAAAAGCGTAAGAATTCATCGTTTTTTTGTTTCGGGGTTGTTTTTGTGTGCGGGGTTTCTGTTTCTGTTGCCGCGCGGGGTGGCCCGGAGCTGGTGCGGTGCCTCACCGAGCGCAACCGTGAGGTCATACAGGATGGACGCGCTTATGACCCGTTCGGCG
>JBOFDJ010000081.1:0-5125 GCA_051646885.1 Rhodoglobus sp. | reverse complement strand
TCACGCTCGCGCCCTGAAAACGTTCTCTACGCGGCGGGAGAAAAGACCAATCTGGCGGGAGTATGCAGCAGGTGGCGGGAGTAGCAACTCCCGCCACCGGTGATTTTCTCCCGCCACCAGGGCCAGGGCCAAGGCCAGGGCCAGGATGAGGAGCAGTCCCGCCGCGCAACCGCGAAGGCATCGGCCCCACAGCGGCAGACATCCACACCCTCACACACGAAGCGTCGGGAACGTGGCCACCGCCCACCGATAGCCGATGAAGATCGCCGCATCGATCATGACGTGAGCGATCACCAGCGGTAGTACCCGCCCGAATCGTTCGTAGAGCCAAGCAAACAGCATCCCCATCAGCACATTTCCGATAAAGGCACCGAACCCTTGGTAGAGGTGGTACGTTCCGCGCAGCACTGCGGTCGCCATAATGATCTGCCACCGGCCCCAGCCGAGATCTCGCAGCCGGGCGAACAGGTAGCCGACAACGATGACCTCCTCGGTCACCCCGGCATTGATGGCACGCAGCAGGAGCACGGGAATCGTCCACCAGTACCAGTTGAGGGCGGCGGGGTCGACCTTGGTGTTGAGGTTCAATGCAAGACCGGCCAGGTACACACCGATGCCGCCCAGACCGATGACCAGCGCTAGTCCCAGGCCGCTGAGCGCATCGCGCCCGGGGCGACTGAAGTCGATGCCGAGTCGACCGAGGTGGGGGCGGCTGGCCTGCCAGAGCAGGAAGGCGACCAGTGCGACAGGTACCAGATCGAAGAACACCGCCATGAGCTGGTAGATCAGATCGAAGAGAGGTCGTTCGTTGAGTGAGTTGTTGATCGAGGTGGTTTGTTGCGCGAGCTGCTGTTCCCGCGTGAGTTTGTCGGCAAGCGAGACAATCGAGTACGCGGCGGATGCCCCGAGTGACAGCCCGAGCACGAGAAGTATTTCGGTGGCGAGCCTGCGCCGCGGCATCCCGATGCTGTTGTCAGCATTCGCGTCAAGCCCATGTATCGCGTGACCGCCGGTGCCTGCCCTCACGAGTCAGCGGGCGGCATCGCACAGGCGGGGGTTCCTCCCGGCAGGCGGTGACGGTTTTTCGCGATGAGGTGATACCCCGTGGCCGCCAGCCACGACACGGGCGGCGTCGCGAGTAGCCGCCCGGCGAAACGCCAGGCGAAACTCGGCTGCATGCGCAGCAGGGCGGAAAGAGCGAGATGACCGGCATACTGGTGCGCGGAGGTCACGAGCCAGGCATAGTGAGTCACCTCGTCGTGACTCAACCCCAGCGCACCATAGTCGAGTCGCTGCCAGGGCGCGGCGGTGGGAAACACCTGCAGGGCTGCTTCGAGTCGATTCACCGAGCTGGTGCAGAACGCACAATCTCCGTCAAAGACCAACAGTGGCCCAGTGGGCGATGGTGGCGAAGGGCTGGGGGGCATCCTCTGATGCTACGCCGCTCGTCTGTGCAACGACGGTAGCCGCATCGCGGTAGCGGTTGTGACCTAGTGCCACTGTCGTGTCTCTAGCGACAATCGTCGATATCCATTCAGCATTTCCTCCAAGAAAAATCATTTCCGCGTTACCACCGTGTAACGTTTCTGCCACAAAACCCAGGAAAACGTCTACCCCCTTTAGGGTGTGAACACCAAGCGCACTACGGCTTCGGCGATAGCTGCGACGTATACCTATCTGCATAGGAGGAAAAGTGAAAATAAGACGATTCGCGGCCGCTGCCGTCGGCATTATCACCAGTGCCGTTGTTCTCTCCGGCTGCGCTGCGCCGCAGTCCGAGATTGTCGAGGGGTCATCGTTATCGGTCGCCTGGAATCAGCCGTTCTACTCGTACAACAATCTGAGCTCGTTCGGTAACGCCACTGCTAATGCAAACATCACCTACGCGACAAACTCACAGTTCAACTTCTACGATGACACCCCCGAGCTGCAAAAAGACACATCCTTCGGTAGCTACGAGAAAATTTCGGACGACCCCCTCGTGGTCAAGTACACCATTGCCGATGGGGTGACCTGGTCTGATGGCATCGCCGTCGATGCCGCCGACCTGCTGCTGAACTGGGTGTCGCTTTCAGGGGCAGAAAACACTCCAGACTTCGATCCCTCTCAGTTCACCGACCCTGACACGGGAAAATTTACTTCCGACTTCCCTCAGGGTGTGGTCTTCTTTGACTCAGGGGCCGACCCCACCACGGGTCCGGGTCTGGTGAGCGAGTTGCCCGAGGTGAGCAAAGATAAGAAGTCGATCACGATGACCTGGGATACGCCCTTCGTCGACTGGGAGTTACAGTTTATCAAAGCCGGTCTTCCTGCGCACGTGGTCGCTCACAAGGCGCTGGGCATCAAAGACCCTAAGAAGGCCAAGGATGCCCTGGTCGCGGCGATCAGTGATAGCGACCAGCCGTCGTTAGCCAAGATTGCCAATTTTTGGAACACCGGTTTCAACTTCACCGAGATGCCGGATGATCCCAGTCTTGTGGTCAGCAATGGCCCATACACGATTACCAATTTTGTTGCTGATCAGTACATCACCCTGACCGCCAATAAGAACTACACTGGCGATCATCAGCCCCAGGTCGAAGAGATCACCGTCAGATTCATCACCGACCCACTGGCTTCCGTTCAGGCCCTAGAGAACGGTGAGGTGCAACTGATCTCGCCGCAGGCAACAGCAGATGTTTCACAGGCCCTGGCTGAGCTTGACGTCACTGTTATTGGTGGCTATGAGGGAACCTATGAACATATCGATCTCCAATTTGATAAGTCGAAAAGCGGCCACTTCAATAACCCGCTGATTCGTGAGGCTTTTATGAAGGTGATCCCGCGTCAGGAGATCGTCGATAAGCTCATCGTTCCCATTCAGGCGGATGCGACCACTCGTGACTCCCAGGTGTTTCTTCCTGGTGCCGAGGGCTACGATGACGCGGTCGCTACCAACGGCTCGGACGCCTACAAAAAAGTAGACACTGACGGTGCTAAAAGCCTGCTGGCTCAGGCCGGTGTGACGAGCCCGGAGGTCTGCATACTCTTCTCGTCAACAAACCCTCGTCGAGCGAACGAGTTTCTTCTGATCCAACAGTCCGCCGCACTCGCGGGTTTCAACGTCACCGATTGTTCCAGTCCCGACTGGGGTGGGCTGCTCGGTAATCCCGCAGCCTACGATGCCGCCCTGTTTGGATGGCAGACGACAAGCCTGGGGGTAACCAATGGCCCGCCACCGAATTACAACTCGAAAGGGATCAACAACTTCAGTTTCTACAACAATCCAGAGATGGATAAGCTCACCGAGCAGTTGGGTAAAGAGTTTGACCTTGAGAAACAAATCGAGATCCAGAAAAAGATCGACACACTGCTCTGGAGCGACTTCTATGGTGCCACTCTCTTCCAGTTCCCGGCAGTAACGGCCTTCGATGACACGAAGATTTCTAATATCTCGCCGTCAACGCTGTCTCCCACCATCTTCTGGAATATCTGGGAATGGAGTCCGGGAACCGAGTAGGTCGCGAATTTCGTCATGAGTGTTACCGTCAGCTAACACTCGGGTGCTGGGACCGGAAGGTCTCAGCACCCGCTCTTCTCGACAACGCAGTGAGGAAGGTCACTCCGTGGCAACATTCGTCATCAGGCGCCTAGCTGCCTCGATTTTCATTCTTTTCGCAGCGACCTACCTGATGTATGTTCTGACCGCGTTCTCGGGCGACCCGCTGGAAGATCTTCGGCTCAGCACCGCGCCCAATAAAGCACAGCTCATCGAGGCGCGAACCCAGTTACTTCACCTCGATGTGCCCCCATTTCTGCGGTACTTTATTTGGCTTTCCGGGGTCAGTCGATGTTTCATAGGTCAGTGCGATCTCGGCGTGACCGTGCAGAACCAGCCGGTGACAGTCTTGCTAGCTCAGGCAGCCGGATCGACCCTCCAGCTGGTGACCGTCGCGAGTCTTCTTGCGATCATCCTGGGCATTGTTGTGGGGGTCACTACGGCGCTGCGCCAGTACAGCGGCTATGACTACGGTGTGACCTTCCTCTCGTTCTTGTTTTTCTCGCTCCCGATTTTTTGGGTGGCGGTGCTTCTCAAGCAGTACATTGCCATTGGGTTCAATGATTTTCTTTCCGAGCCGCAGATCGACTACTGGATGGTCCCGGTTGTGGCGGTGATCTCGGGGGTGGTCTGGATGTCGATCATCCCGCGCACCGGCCTTCAGAAGTTGGTCACCTTCATGATCGCGGCCTCGGCGACCGCTGGCCTTATGGTGTACATGGATGCCAGTGACTGGTTTTCCACTCCGCACATTGGCATCGTCGGCATCGTGCTCTCTTCTTTCGGCGTGGCTTTCGGTGTGACCGCGATCTCGATGGGGCTCAAGAAACGTCGGGCGTTGTACGCCTCGCTGTGTGTGGCGGCCCTCGGCGTTGTATTCTATTACCCCTTCATGTTTGGTTTCTCGCGCGGTCTCGAACCCTGGGGGCTGTTCCTGCTTGCGCTGCTGACCATCGCTGTGAGCTTTATGATCGGCTGGTTCTGGGGAGGCACGGATCGCCTCCCGGTGGCTCGCACCGCAGCCATCACGGGCTTCCTCGTTGCGGCGCTGATCGCTCTTGATCGATTCATGTATGTCTGGAACCAGTATGCAAACTCCGGCAGGATCAAGGGCCGCCCCATCGCAACCATCGGTTCGGCCACCCCTGGTCTCGAGGGCTCACTGTGGGTTCACGGCGTTGATATTTTTACCCACCTCCTGCTGCCGACCCTGGCGCTCATCCTGATCTCTTTCGCGAGCTACACGCGGTACTCCCGGGCAAGTCTGCTAGAGGTCATGAACCAGGACTACATTCGCACAGCCCGAGCCAAGGGTCTCACTGAGCGCACCGTGGTGGTGCGTCATGCGCTCCGCAACGCGCTTATTCCGATTACCACCATCATCGCCTTCGATATCGGGGCCATTATCGGTGGGGCGGTGATTACCGAGAGAGTGTTTGGCTTTGTGGGAATGGGGCAGTTGTTCCAGAACGGCCTTGATCGGGTCGATCCGAACCCGGTGATGGCATTTTTTCTCGTCACCGGTGGACTCGCTATTGTTTTCAACCTGTTAGCTGACCTGGTGTATGCCGGTCTCGATCCACGAAT